>NZ_CAPDXS010000012.1:0-52098 GCF_948601915.1 uncultured Acetatifactor sp.
CAGGCATTCGCTTTCACAGCGCTTCACCCCGATGTCCGTCAACCGGATTTTCAGTCGGTGGTCGTTTTTGGTCTCCGTCTTTTCAAGATATTCCTGAATGGATCCGGGGATGGGATATTTCCCTTTCGGACAGGGCGCCTCCTCCAGGATTTCCCTGATACGGTCCACCCGGAATGTCCTGATCTGGTTCGCCGCGGTACAGTAGGCGGGGCAATACCAGAGCCCGTTCATGGCGTATAGGCCGATTGGTACGATGGTGCGGATGCTTTCAGAATGTGTGGACGAATACCGTATGGTGGCGGCATGGCGGTTCACGGCCACAAGGAACATCTCCTTCAGCAGCGGCGAATCGCAGTGCCTGTCCGGAATCCAAAACACCACTTTGTTCTGGATCTGCGTGATGCCATTCTGCACATCCAATGGCAGGCAGTTCAGGAACTTCTTCAGCACGGATATGGTTTCCTGTTCAAAAGGCAGGTCGCGGTAATACTGCAGGGCCTGGCAGGCAAAGAATATGGCTTTCGCCTCGCTCTCGGAGAAAGCGATGGGCGGCAGGATGCGTTCTTTCAGGATATGATACCCGCCCGCCGCGCCCACTTCGGCGTAAAGAGGGAAACCGGCCTGTTCCAGTTCCTGGAGGTCCCGCAGTATGGTCCTTTTTGAGACGGAGAATTCTTTCGCCAGCTCCCCCACCGTAAAATCCCTTTTCGCGTTTATGGTTATCATCATTTCAATAAGCCGTTCTGCTTTTGACATTTTTCATTTCCTTTCCAAATGGTGACAGTCCTTGTCACTATTCTATGATAAACTATCCGTATCCCAAATGCAATACGGCATTGGAAAAAACATACTGTGCAGGAACCCGCAGCGCAAAATGGAAGGAGCATATCTTATGGAAAAAATGATGTACCTGATGCTGATCGAGAAGAGCAAGACCTATAACAAGATGACAAAACAGGTGGTCACGGAGCATGTGGAGAACATCCGGAGGCTGGACGACGCGGGAAAGCTGGAGCTCTGCGGCGTCTTCAAGGGCTATCCGGGAATGGCGGGCATGTATATCCTGAAGACGGAAAGCCGGGAGGAGGCGGAGGAGATCTGCAGGGCAGAGCCATTGGTCATGGGCGGATATGCGGGCTATAAGCTGGTGGGCTTACAGATTGCCAACCGGGAAAACAATTATCTGCTGTAATCCCATGACCGCCCCGGGACAACGATAAATCAAGTTTTGGTTGGATTCTCCCAAATATGCCTGCCTTGTATCCAATTGTCCAGGCCGGAGCTGACGCTGATTCTGGTCAGCCATCATCTTTCTCCGGAGCGGAAGGCACAGTTCACCCGGGTGTTCACGCTGCCGGGGGCCGGGGGCTCCTGAGGCTTCCGCCGCCCAGGCACCCGGCTGTGGTGCTACAGGTCAAGCGCCGCGATGCGCTCCTTAAGGTCATCCCTGCGCTGGGCCAGCATCATGTCCTCACTGAGCCTCCCATACTCCGGGCTCCCGAAGGCGGCGATGAACCGGGAGCTGGCGCTGCCCGCGGTGAGCTCCGTGAGCAGGATGAGCAGTTCGTTCCCCTGGCCGAAGGCCTCCTCGGCAAAGGAGAAGAGGGCGCGGAGCCTGGACTGGGCCTTATCGGTCTCGCATTTCATCCCTGCCACCTGTGCCCGGAAGCATTCCTTCAGGAAGCCGTAGGCCGCCTGGCTCTCCGCATCGCCCCGCACCCGCAGCTCCCTGTGGGCATCCTCCAGGAAACGGATGACGCTTTTGTGCTTCCTCCTGTCCGCCTGGGACAGGGCGCCGGCATTTTGCAGGCTGTCCAGCATTTTCTTACGTGCCTGGGAAAGGGCCTCCAGCCGCTCCAGGATCTGTGCCCCGGAGCAGCCCTCCTTCTCCGCCAGGCTGCCCACGCCTTTCAACACGTTCTTTAAATCCGTCAGGAATGCCGCCTGTTCCATGACTTCCTTCATGTCCCCCTGCACCGCGTCCAGCAGCATCCCCAGCAAAGAAAGCCGCTCGTCAAAGGGCGCTTCCTTCGCCTTGGGGACCGCGCCGCCGAACCGGCCGTCCAGGATATCTGCGATATTGTAGTCGTTTTTGTATTTCCGGTACAATTCATAATAGGCGCAGAATTCCTCGGCCACCCTGTCGTTTCGCAGGTACTGGCCCACCAGCGCCCCGTCCACGGGCAGGTTTTCCTCCTCATGGAGGGCCAGGATTTCCGACAGATCCTCCCAGCCTCTGGCGGTGACATAGCTGCGGCCCTTTGCCGTCATTTCTATCCGGTAGAAATGCTCCTTTTTCAGATCCAGATAGCTGGTGACGGCATTGTGTATGCGCTTTTCCCCCGCGTACTCCTTCCAGACGCCATAATCCGGCTCCACCTCCATGACCTTCAGGCGGTCCAGGGTGGCCACGTCGAATTCCCGGACGGATTTGTTGTACTCCGGCGGATTGCCTGCGGTGACGATGACCCAGCCCTCCGGCACTCTGTGGCGGCCGAAGGTCTTATACTGGAGGAACTGGAGCATGGCCGGGGCCAGGGTCTCGGACACGCAGTTGATCTCATCCAGGAACAGGATGCCCTCCCTGATGCCGCTGTCCTCACAGATGTCGTAGACGGAGGCGATGATCTCGCTCATGGTGTATTCCGAGACGCTTATGGAGGCTCCCCGGTAGGTCTTCTGGGTGATAAAGGGCAGCCCCAGGGCGGACTGCCTGGTGTGGTGGGTCATGGAATAGCTCACCAAAGCGATGCCCATCTCCTGGGCAATCTGCTCCATGACGGCGGTCTTGCCGATGCCCGGGGCCCCCAGAAGGAAAATGGGGCGCTGGCGCACCGGAGGTATCCTGTATTCTCCGAATTCGTCCTTTTTCAGGTAAAGCCTGACTGTGTTCTCGATATATTCCTTTGCCTGTTTTATGTTCATGTCGATCTCCGTGTTTTTGCTTTCTGGCTTATGCGTTTTACGGCTTATCCATACGGCGTTCTCCGCGATGGTAGGCTTTGTGGCTCTTGCCCTGTGTCACATGTCCTCCAGCAGGATCTCCTCCCCGCTGTGGACATAGGCGATCTGCTCTCCCATGATCTCCCTCAGAATCTGATAGGGCAGCTCTCCTGTGCAGTGCCCGGTGAAAAAGCGGGTGCGGAGCTTCTGCAGTTCCCTGGCGGTGTCCCTGATCAGGGCGTAATCCGCCTGGCTGTAATCGGACTTCCTGCTCATGTGGAAGCCGCTGATGACTACATCCGGTTCTTCTCCATAGATTTCCCGGTATCTGTCCAGAATGTTCAGGATGCCGTTGTGGGCGCAGCCGGAAATCAGCACCCGTTTTCCCCTCTCCTCCAGGACAAGGTACTGCTCATGGAGGAAATCATCCTGCAGGAATCCCTCTCCTGTCTTCCGCATCAGCTCCCGGTTGCCGCCGGGCCACAGCCGCCGCCCAAGGGCCTTGCCGAAGAGAAAGATTCCCTGGTCAATCGTCCGGTCTCCCTCCACCCATTCCACCTGGGGCAAAGCCTTGATCCGCGGATCCATGCCGATGTATCTCTCCATAGTATTGTTTTTATGGTAATAGGGTTCCGCGGCCAGGCGGTTAATCCATATCCGGGCCCCTCTGTTGCGCTCCGCAAAGGCCAGGAGCCCTCCGGCATGGTCATAATGCCCGTGGCTGACAATCACGGTATCCACCTGGCTCAGGTCGATGCCCAGCTTCTCCGCGTTGGTGAGAAAGGCTCCTGAGGCCCCTGTGTCCGCCAGAATCTTGCGCCCTCCTGCCTCGATGTAGAAGCTCAGGCCATGCTCGCAGAGGCACCCTGCTGCGCCCTCTGTATTTTCAATCAAGTTCTGAATCCTCATTTTATCCTCCTAAGCGATAGCGCCATGTCTCTTACAGGCCTCTGCCACAGTTCGTCCTTCTTCCCCAGATACAGCTTCACCGCACCCCGCCACCCGGCACGGTGCATGGCTATCTGTGTGCAAGTATACCATAATTCCCCTTTTCCAACTATACCGATTTGCACTTTTCCAAGAAAAGATTTCCTGGCCTCATGATTTTTTAGAAAAAAGCATGCGCTGGACGGCGGAGCCTAAAATATGTTATACTCATCAGCGATGCAATTTGCCGCAACATCTCTGGAATCCTTTGCTCAAGACCAGCTTAAAACAAATCCACGGCTCTGAAAGGCAGAAAAGTTTGGAAGTAAACTTCCATACAATAGAATCCGAAAAGCAGGATTCTATTGTATGGAATTCTGATTGGTACGCCCGCCAAGGGCGGGCATAGGGGTATAAACATGAAAAAATTACTGGTAAACCACAAAAAATACGGCTTCGGGGACTTTTTGCGAATCCCTTTCACGGTCTGCCCGGTATATGCGGGAATCAAGACGCTCAATCAGGTATTAGTATCCGTTCTACCGTCACTGCAGGTGCTCGCCACGGCGGCCTTCATCGACACCGCCCTGGACATCTTCGCGGGAAAGGCAGGGCAGTCGGCCATCACCGCGCCCCTGCTGTGCCTGATCGCCATAGTGGCCTACAACAACCTGAACTGGCAGCTCATGAGCTACATAAACCTGAAAATGGCCATGCGCCTGGAATTCGCATACCGCACCGGAATCGTTGAGAAACGGGCGGCGCTGGAATACCGGCATGTGGAGGACAACGATACCTGGGAACTGATCAACCGGGTCTGCAGCGACCCTGTAGGGAAGCTGACGGGCGGATTCGACAATATCCTCGGCGCGGCGAACATCGTCCTGCGGGTGGGCTCTTTGCTTGTCATCCTCATGGCCCAGGTGTGGTGGGCGGGGTTGGCCATCGTGGCCATCTCTATCCCTCTCTTCCGGCTGGCTATCAAAGGCGGACATCAGATTTACGAGGAAAATAAGGAAGCGGAGAAGCACCGCCGCAGGGCGGACTACTTAAAGAGCGTTCTGCAGGGGCGGGAAAACGTGGAGGAACGGACGCTTTTCGGTTATACGGAAAAGGTGAACCGGCAGTGGCTGGAAAAATACGAGGCCGCCCGGAAGATTTCCGTGGGAGTGAGCGCCAGATATTTTGTCCGCCTGAAGGGCTCCAGCCTGATTACAATGCTGCTCTCCCTGCTGATTATCAGCGTACTCCTGTTTCCGCTGACAAAGGGGCTCATCACGCCGGGCATGTTCATGGGGCTCATCACTTCCACCCTGAACCTGATTCAGATGATGTCCTGGGAGCTGTCCGACACCATGAATAAAATCGCCCAGAACCTGGAGTACTGCAAGGATCTGACCGCCTTCTGCGCCCTGTCCGAAACCCCCGGGGCGCTGGACCTGCCAGGCGCCGGAATCCCTTTCGAAAGCCTGGAGTTTCGCCAGGTATCCTTCCGGTATCCGGGCACGGATAAGGATATCTTAAAGGATTTCAGCCTTCGCCTGGAATGCGGCGGGCATTATGCCTTCGTGGGCGTCAACGGGGCCGGAAAGACCACGCTGACCAAGCTTCTGACCGGCCTGTATGACAATTACGAGGGGGAGATCCTGCTGGACGGCAGGGAGCTGAGAACCTTCCGCCAGGCGGATCTAAAAGCGCTCTTCTCCGTGGTCTATCAGGACTTCGCCCGCTACCAGATATCCCTGGATGACAATATCGCCCTGGGAAACGTGCTCCGAAAAGACCCGGCGAAGATCAAGGAAGCCGCGGAGGCCATGGGCCTGGGCCAGACGATTGCCGAATTGCCCCGGGGGATGGAGACCCCTCTGGGCAAAATAAAGGAACAGGGCGTAGACCTCTCCGGGGGCCAGTGGCAGCGCCTGGCCATCGCCAGGGCTCTGTACAATCCGGCGGCGGTACAGATCCTGGACGAGCCCACGGCGGCCTTGGATCCGGTGGCGGAGAGCGGCATCTATGAAATGTTCGGCAAGATCAGCGCCGGGAAATCCACAATCTTCATCACCCACAGGCTGGGGGCCGCCCGGCTGGCGGATGAGATCATCGTGGTGGACGGCGGAAAAGTGGCGGAAAAGGGGAATCACGAAGAACTGCTCTCCCAAAAGGGCATTTATGCCTCCATGTATGAGGCGCAGAGGAGCTGGTATCAATGAAAAGACAAAGCGGGACGAAAAAAGAGAGGGGTATGGCAGGCGCTTTCGGAAGGCTCCTGCCGGTGATAATAAAGGCAGCGCCCCTCCTGTTCATGACATACATGGTGCTGTCCATTCTCCACGGCGTATCCTTCGGCGTGGAGACCATGATGCAGCAGCGCTTCTTCGACAGGGCGGTGGACGCGGCAGGGGGAAAAATCGGAATCGGCCAGGCCTTTCTCGCGCTGGCGCTCCTGGGCATCGCCAATGTGGCCTGTCAGGTGCTGAATGGCGTGGCCAATTTCCTGCCGGACGTACTGGAAGGCAAAGTAGGCGCCCATCTGTCCATGGCCATCCAGAAGAAAATCGCCCGGCTGGATCCATCTGTCTTTGAGGACACGGAAAAGCTGGACGACATCAATAAGGCGGAGCAGGGAAAGGACAGCGCTTTCTGGTATGTCACCGATGTGCTTGCGATTTTGACTTTTTATATTCCTTATTTCGCATTCATGGGCTGGTATCTCTTTTCCCTGAAACCAATCCTGGCCAGCGCCATTGTCATCATCTTCCTGCCCACTGCCCTGGCCCAGCTGATCCGCGCCAAGGCCTTCTCCCATCTGGAGGACGCTTCGGCCCCGGTCCGCAGGGAATACGAATACTATGAGACCTGTATGGCAGGCCGGGAATATTTCAAGGAAACCCGCATTCTGGGAGGCTTCTCCTACTTTAAGAAGCTGTATCAGGAGACCCTTGCCTGCCTGCAGAAGCTGAAGTTCAAGGCCGCCATGAAATCAAATCTGTTCGAGCTCTCCACCCGCGCCATCACCGTAGCGGGATACTGCGCCATCCTCTGGATGCTGTATGACGCCCTGATGAAACGGGAGGTAACGGTGGGAGCTTTCGCCGCGGTCTTCAATTCCATCGGCATGCTGTACGACATCATGGAGGAGGTGGTCTGCCACCATATAGGAGAGATGGCCGCGAACACAGGCTCCATCCGCAACTACCTTAATTTCCTGGCCATGGAGGAACGGGCCGGACAGCGCCATGACGCGCCAGGCTGGGGGGATATGGTGCTGGAGAACGTAAGCTTCTCCTACCCGGCTGGAAAAAAGGAGGACGGCCCCCCGGAACAGATAAAGTATGCCGTAAAGAACGTGAGCCTGACGCTACGCAAGGGGGAGACCCTGGCGGTGGTGGGCGAGAACGGCTCCGGAAAGTCCACCCTGATCCGCCTGATAGCCGGACTCTACCTGCCCGTGGAGGGTACGGTACGGAAAAACGGCGTTGACACCAGGCGGCTTACCATGGACGCCCTCACATGCCGAGCCTCTGCGGTATTCCAGAAATACCAGCGCTACCAGATGACCCTGGCCGAGAACATCGTCATCAGCGATTCCGGGGCGGGATCCGAAAAAGCCCGACTGGACAGCGTATGCGCCATGGCGGGGACGGAGCCCGGCGCGTTTCCACAGGGTTATGATACCATGCTCTCCCGGGAATTCGACGGCATAGACCTGTCCGGAGGCCAATGGCAGCGCGTGGCCATCGCCAGGGGCTTCTTCCGCGGCCATGACCTAATCATCCTGGATGAGCCCACGGCAGCCATCGACCCATACGAGGAAACACTGATTTATAATCGCTTTGCCGAAATCGCCCGTGAAAAGTCCGCCGTCATCGTGACCCACCGCCTGGGCTCTGTGAAGCTGGCGGATCGGATCCTGGTCATGAAAGACGGGGAGGCGGTGCAGATAGGCACCCATGATGAACTGATTGCCCGGGAGGGAGAGTACAAAAGGCTCTATGAAGCCCAGGAGCAGTGGTATAAATCTTAAAAGACAGTCGGGCATCCTTCCAGACATGCCGCTTCACGGCACATACAACAGAACATAGTTCTGTTGTCAAGGACAATCGGTGCAAGACCGGAAGAATGCCCGCACTCTGGGCATTCTTCCGTGTGAGACCGACTCGTTAAGCGAACTTGTTCGCTCACGAGTCTAGAAGTTCTTGGCGGGCGTCCTAAAGAGGTAGGCTATGCCCCCTCTTGGCCGCCTAGAACTTCTTCTCACACTACTACCTTCATGCTCCAGGGCGGCACCGGTGCCCGGTTCTCGTCCTCCTCCAGGAATGCGAAGATGACCTGGTACTCCGGCGGCCGCTCCGGGTAGACGCCGTAACCGTCGGTGAAATAAATCAGGCCTTTCAGGTTCTCGAATTCCCCCTGCTCCCGCAGCTGTTCCACATAGGCGAAGACAGGACGGAAATCCGTGGCCCCGCCTCCCGCCAGTCTGCCCTTCCCCAGAAAATCCTCCAAATCCTCCTGACAGGCGATTCTGGTATCCTTCTGCACCTGGCTGTCGCACTGGACGATGTGCACGTTTATCTTTGTAAAGAAGCTTTCGGCATCCTTCAGGATATCGTATGTCCTGCGCAGAAACTTCCCCACCGCGGAGCCGCTGCAGGACGCGGAGGTGTCGATGGCGATGACGAATTCCTTCACCTTTCTGCCCTCCCTGTATTCCAGGGGCTCTATCAGGGGCAGGTTGCCGTAACAGGACAGGCCGTAAGTGTAGTAGACATAATCGAACTCCTCCTGGCTCACTGCCATCTCCTCCCCGGGCACCGCGAACCGGCGCAGAATCTCGCTGTAATCATACCTCTCTTTTGTGGCTTCCTCCAGGTTCTTCTCCAGGCTCACGGTGCCGGATTTCCGCCGTGCGAATGATTTCAGTTCCGTCTTCGCGAGACGGCTGATCTTCTTCCACTGTTCCCGCGTCATCTCCGGACGCTCCCCAGATGTCCAGAGGGAATGGTCGTCCCGGAAGAAAAGCCGCCGCAGTTCCTTTTCCTCTTCCCCAGGCAGGGAATCCGTGGTGAAATACCGGTACAGGCGCTCCGCAGTGAGGCCTCCCGCCTTCTCTTTCAGGCCCTCCAGCCTGCCTGCAAGCAGCCCGTCCCGTTCCAGCGCCGCGCCTCCGAGCCCCAGCTCCAGGATGACATTCTCCACAGCCAGATCCGCCGCCAGATCCCACACCGCCCTGTCCAGCTGATCACAGTGGAACTGATGGGCAAAGACGCAGTGCAGCAGCATATGGAGATAAACCCGTGTGATCCATGGCTGCTCCTCTCTGTAGCGCTTTAAGACCCAGGCAGGGTCATAGAAGCAGGAGGCCCCGTCCGTGGCGAATCCTTCCGTTCCCTGCTTTTCCTCCAGGCGCAGAGCCGACAGCGCCCTGTCGAAAAAGCGAAGATGCATCAGGATATCGTCACGGGACAGGCGCATGACTTCTCTGGCAAGAGATGTGATTGTTTCGTTGTCTTTCTCCATGGCTCCTCCCTGGGGACACTTTTCATTGGCTTTCTATCTGGGATGGTTCAGGCAGTGCGCTGAGCAGTTATATCAAGCTGTCTGAACCGTTACTTCAGTCTACCACGCACCGGCGGCATCTGTCAAAAAATGAAATCGGTAATGATATGTCTGTCTTTCCCACAGCAAAACACCTCATTTCATGGGCAGGATGCTGTCCCCATAACGACCAAAGTGCTGGCAAAATCAAATCCACTCGGATTTCCCGTGCTGGCTCCTATTTTAAACCAGTCCCAGCGCAGGTTGCAAGTGCTTTGACAAAAACAAAGAACCATCCTGAAATCACTAATCGTTATAAGCGTATAAAGCACGCCGTAGCCGCAAGAAAGCCATCATCGCTATCTGCCATATGCTCCTGACCGCTATCTGGCACTTACTCCCAGATTGTAAGCCCTATACACCAGACGGCTTTGTTGAGCCACGTCCTGCGGAAAAGTCAAAAGTATTGACCATTGCCCAGGCACTCAGCCTATTGAAGCAATGGAGGTATGTCATCTCCTACTCTGCTCCAACTGCTACCTCTCAGGTTCAAACTTTTTTACTTCTTCGTTCGTTTTCAATAAACTCCCTAATTAATTTATCGCTTGCTTTACAATAATCTCTGCTTATAATTGAACTATAGTTCTCCCTTATATATGACAATAACCTTAATACATTTTCTAGTCTTTGATGTGGTTCAATACTCAAGCCACTCCTAACGCATGCTATCCATCCAACACTATATATTTCGTTTTCTTTTATGAATTTAATAAGTATATCGCTTACATTGCTGTATCGTTCAAAACTAATAATGAAGTTGATTCCCTCACCCAAAAAAGAAATTGTACTCTCTCCTATTTCTCTTGCATATCCTTTATCATTCAGAAAATCTGCTGATTTAGCCACCTTTTTCATTTCGTCTTCTGCCATTATCATACTATTCATCACACTTTCCTATAACCATTTTTCCAAGGAATGCTTTTCTTCCATGTCAATGATACAAGTTTATATCTACCTGGTTCTACAGAGCTAACGGGATATGGACGCGAATATTTTTTATTAGAACAAGGATATGAATATATAAATATTGGAATCGCGCGGAGAGGCGAGGCCAGAGGGAAAGCCATTGGCGAATCGACAGGCGAAAAGAAAAGCGAAGCAAAGCTGACCCTGCTTCTGGAAACGCTGTATGACCAGGGTCGGGACGATGAGGCAAAGCTGGCCGTGCGGGATACAGAAGCCAGGGCAAGGCTTTATCAGGAATTGCGCATCCCGCGGACGCTTCTATGACCTCTCCCTGATAAAGCCTATGGAGTGCTCCCGGGCGGCCGCGCTGTCGGCTCCGTCGTAGCCATGCCCCGCGCCGGGGATGACGATCAGCCTGGCGTCCTCATAAGCGGACAGCGCCCTCTGGGAATAGCCCAGGGGCACGATGATATCCCGGTCTCCATGAATCATCAGCACGGGCCCGCCGTAAGCCGGAATGGTTCCGTATACGTCTATGTCCCTGGCCTCCCTGTCAAAGCTTTCCCCCAGGCGCAGGCCGAAGACTTCCCGCGCACCGGCCTCATACCGTTTTCCGGCGTCCTCCGGAATCCCCAAGGCCGGATACCACAGCACCAGCGCCCTGATATCCCTCCCGCATTCCGCAGCCACCAAAGCTGAGACCAGGCCGCCCATGCTCTCCCCCTGGAGGAAAATCCGCTCCGGATCCACGTATTCCAGTTCCCTCGCACCGGCGATGACAGTCCTCAAATCGGCGCACTCCGTGGCCACTGTCATCTCTTCCATGATCCCGTCGCTGAGGGACTGAAGCCCGCCTCCGCAGAAGTCGAAGAACAGGCAGCAGATGCCCGCCTCCGCGAAGCCCTCCCCGTGGTGCTCCAGCTCCCGGTAATTGCTGCCGAAGCCATGGCAGAATATCACCAGCGGAAGCTTCCCGTCCTTCTCTTCCGGCAGGTAGATGCGCCCTCTGATTCTATTTCCGTCTCTCCTGATAAATGTCATTTCTTCCGACACGATTCCCATCTTCGTCACCTCTGTCCCTTTGTCAACCGCATCCACTGTCGGCTTGCGCCTGCCGTCCTCCCGTCCCGGTTTCAGGCCAGGCGCTCTTACGCCGTTCCCTATCTTTCCACACTGAACAGATATGCGCTGCTCCCCTTCCGAAACCCCTGTAGATAGACCTCCGCCGTCCAGTACTTGGCGGGATAGGGAATCATCACATTCTGGGCCAGGATATTGTTCCTGGTCACATCGTACATGGCATCGCAGTCGAAGCCCTCCTGCCTGTGTATGGCATCCATGTCCCCGGTAAATTCCGCATAGGCGAACTGGGACAGGTAAGGCATCCCCGATTTTCCGTCGCTCTCCGGAACGAAATCCACAAAGGCATATCCTTCCGGAACGGGCGCGCCCGCCGCCAGGAAACGCCCCCACAGGCCGTGGCAGGCTTCCACGTCCACCCCTCTGCCGTAGTGGTGCAGAAGGATTACATCATAATCAAATACGCTGCGGTATCCCTCCATGGCGTCCAGAGTGCGCTGCAGCTCCTCAAGTCCCGCGGCATCCCGGGAGAAGTCCTTCTCCATCCCGATAAAGCGCATGGCGGGAAGCTTCCTGTACTCAAACCGCTGCATCCGGAAGCCGTCCTGCTGCCGCTCCACCACATCCGGCATGAACAGCGTCCACTGCACACCGGCATCGCAGTCTTTCAGGAAATTGATGTATCCGTAAATCCTCACCGTATCCGTCCCTGCGTTGCCCGTGATGCCTCCCGCAAAAAGCTCTCTGGTTTCCCGATTCCTGATAGACGAAAAATCGGTGAACACTTTCCCCACCGCTTCCTTCAGTTCATCGGCCCGGGTGGCACCGGTCAGCTCTTCCTCGAACCTGTCCAGGGTGTCGAATACGGCCATGTTCACCAGGCCCGAGGGCACCAGGGCATTCAGCTCTACCCGAAGCCTCCGGGTCTGTTCCAGGAACCTGCCGATGATTCCCTCCATGAGGAGCCTGCGGTTCGCGGCCATCTCTTCATCGTTCCACCTACCGCCCTCCAGGAGCCATGCCGTCACCGCGTCGAAGGCGTCAGGGTTCGTCCCCCTGGCCTGGCCCGCCCAGTCCACCATGCGCTGATACCGCTCTTTGGGGCTTACATCCGAGCCGTCTTCCTCCGGCTCATACCAACAGAATCTGTCCTGTAAATTCTCCATCACAGTCTCCTTTTCACCGTATATTCGCTCTCCGCGGATATTTCTGCAACGCCGTCCCAATAGCTTACTCCTTATATACGAAGTACACGATCTCATCGGGTAGATTCATAATGTACTCCTTTGCCTGAGGGGGATAAATACTCATATTGGGTACGTCTTCAAGCGGTATCCAGCACATATTCAGCTCAATTCGCTCGTTGCCCAAATCGTCAAACGCCTTGAAATTTCTATCAAGAGGAATTTGTGTTTCATCCTTCAAGGAAATCAAATAATACAAATTGATCTGCTGACAAGGACGATCGCCCCAAGGGAAGAAATTTTCATTCACCATAAGCAATCTTTCAATCTTGATGTCTGCGCCGATTTCCTCCTTGAACTCTCGTACAAGGGTTTCATCGGTGGTTTCGCCAAAGGCAACGTGACCGCCGATAAAGGCGTAGCCATCATCGCCCTCTGCATTTTGCATAAGCACCTTTCCGTTATGTATAAGCACACCGCCGACACGGTACGAAAAGATATAATCGTCGGTTTTGAAAAGTATATCTGCCATAATAATTCCTCACCATGCTCTGCGTCTTGAAAGCCTTATTCTCCGTCGTAATAGTCCACATCGCCTGCCTGTGGATAGAGCTTGTTGATTCCCATGCCCCAAACGCCTATTTTATCTGAATCGGGGTAGACAGTAATATCCACATCGTGTACCACATCAAAATCGATGTAAACAAGATTTTCAGTTTCCGAGGAATTGGTCAGTTTATGAGCACCTTCCGCACCGGTAGGAAAGAACAGAAGATCTCCCGCACTGACTTTACGCTCACCACTCGGAGTTCTCAAAATTCCTTCGCCGCTGATAATATAGAATGTCTCCTCATTGTTGTGATGGAAATGATAGGGGTATGCCGCTTTCTTCGGAGGTATCTCATAAATACTGACCAAGGTGTTCTTGGCGCCTCCAAAGGGCACAAACTTACGGCGAAAATATTCGTAGCCCTCGTGTTCGTTTATATAGTTTTTAGGTATGTTGTCGATTGACTCGTGTTTCATTTCGCTCATAATCTTGCTTCTCCTCATATCAGCAGGCATTACAAGGCACCGTCATTTTATCTGTGGGTGTCATAAGATACTGATTCGTTAATTGGCGGATTTTAAGTTCTTCAATTTTAACCCAAAGCAATCTTTTCGTTGATAGTGGAGGACAAACTCTAAACAACAGTTTTGATAATTATAGCACCACAATGTGAAAAAATCTACAATTTTCCTGCTCCTCTCTTTCGGGGTGTTTTCCGCGCCACACACTGACAGCTTGTCACGTCCATGGAATGCTCTTCGTCCATGACACCTGACTCACGAGCGGAAAGCATCGTAAATATGCGGCAGATTCCACCGCCGGTGAATTTGAAAAATCCTCCTGCGCAACACATATTCCCCGGTCCTGCCCCAAAATTCCTCAAAATCGTTGCGCCCGATTCCCCGGACTGTGTTATACTTATCTTGCTTCGAAGCAATACGGACATGCGGCGAAAGGAGGGCCCTATGAACCACTATATTCTAATCTGGTCTGTGTGCACCTTTGTGGAAAGCCGTGTTCGCCAGGAAATCGATATGGACGAGCTTGTCCGCCACACCGGGTTCTCCCTGGCCCACATCCGTGACGTGTTCCGGACATGCACGGGGAAGCCGCTGTCCCGGTACATACAGGAGCGGAAGATTGCCAATGCTGCCCAGGAGCTTCTGGACACGGACTGGCAGGTCATGGACATCGCCATCCGTTACGGCTACTCCGGCAGGACTGTGTTCTCCCGGGCCTTCCTTCGGCACACCGGCTACACGCCCTCCCAGTTTCGCGCCGAGGCCCCTGTGCTTTCCCGGGTGCGGCTCTGTGCTGGGGTGTTCGGCGCGGCGCTTCCGGACAGGCGCGGCGATGCCGGAGGTAACCAGACCGCAGCGAAAGATGCCGGAGACTGCCGCACCGCAGCGGAAGACCCCCCTGATAAGGAACGCTGCCAGGCTGCCCGGACTTCTGCGGAATAGGCTAGAGCCGTCCGGATTCCCGGGTACGCAGTGCCAGATGTCCGCGCCGGGACAAGGCGGAGAAAGGCGGCGGGCGCAAGGCATCGCTGGCTGACGACAGCGCAGCACCGGGGTGGACAGCCAGGACCAGTCGCTCAGGGATTCCTGCATCGGGGTATCGGGTATCATGGAACCGTCCGGCAAAACGGAAAAGCCCGGCCGGGAACGCTGTGGCGCACAGACAGCGGTTATGATGAAATAATATCCGGACCCTGGAGAGGGGCCGGATAGACTACAATTTTAAAGTGCAATCGAGGTAAAAACAAGCGAGGTAAAAATATGGAAAAACAAGAAAGCGCGATTTTATACGGAGTCCCCAAAGTAGCCTACGGCCAGGACGGATGCACCCCTTTTCCCATGTGCGTCCATTCCTGCGGGAAATACCTGGGAATCCCCTTGGATTACACCCGGGCCATGGCGGAGAGCGGCGCGGCCTTCCGGCTGGCCTGGAATACCGCCTGTTGGGACGGCGGCAATGTGGATGCGGTCTTCACCTTCGACGACCCCGCAATGGTGTTCCGCTGCGGCATGCGGGCCATGGAGCGGGAGCTTAAGTTCCTTGGCCGCACGCCCGAGACGAAAAAGGAGGATTTCACAGACTTCATCCGCCGGGAAATCGACGCCGGGAATCCGGTCATCGCCCTGGGCGTCATCGGTCCCCCGGAAGCCTGCGTCATCACCGGCTACCGGGAGGGCGGCAATGTGCTCATGGGCTGGAATGTGTTCCAGGAATATCCGGAATACCAGGCGAGCGTCCGGTTCGAGAAGAACGGTTATTTCATCACTGCCGACTGGTGGGAGAATCCCGACACCACCGCTCTGATCGCCACCGGCACGGAAAGCCTGCCTCCCCTTACTCCCGGGGAAGCGCTCCGGAATGCGGCGCAGGCTCTTGAGGGGCGCATGTGCGGAACCTATGCCAAGGGGACACTTGCCTACGATGCCTGGAAAGACGCCCTTTTGCGCGACCAGGATTTCCCTCCTGACGCTGTCTTTCCCCTGCTGGTGGAGCGCATGATGTGCCACGGCGACGCCATGGACTGCCTCTCCGACGGGCGCTTCAACGCCGCAAAGTACCTGCGCAGGCTGGCGGAGCAGTCCCCTGCCATGGCCCCCGGCCTGAATGCCGCCGCAGGGGAGCTGGAGAGGATACCGGAAATCATCTGGAAAGAAATGATTCCCGTCCTGGGCGGCTGGGAGCGGGGCGAGGCCCAGACCCGCCAGTTGGCCAAGGCCGAGAACCGCCGCCTCTTCGCCGGGCAGATTGAACGGATGAAGGCCCACGATGGGCGGGCATATGGTCTTATCCGAGAATTGGCGGAGGCGTTTCCGGCCTGAGGGAACAACGCTCCGGAGCCTGTCGAAAATGCCTCACCCAGCGCAAACGGCATGACCTGCGGGCCATGCCGTTCTTCAATTCTTCAATGCATGCAGTCACGTTGCACCTTCTCTGGTCAGGCGGAACAATGCTATCGCCAAACGCGTGAACACCAGGCCGATAACCCCAAACCCAATCCGCATGACAAGCTGCGGGAATCTATGGCACCATGCCACGAACCAGGAATCCAGGTTTTCCGTCCGTATGTGACATGTGAATCCGGAAGTCCTGCATGGCGGAATCCCTCCGCACCTTGACACGGAAACCGAATTATGATACCGTTATGGCATTACGGAACTTCACAGGCAACCGACACAGCCCATGACGGGCAAGGCTCTCAGGAGGCATCGCAATGGAACAGACAGTCATCCAATTCGACAATCATGACCATCGGATAAAACACTACGAACTGCTGCTGGAACAGGATCTGGACAATGTCCCCCAGCTTCCCCTTCCGGAAGGCTACCGCTTCGTCTTCTATCAGTACGGGGACAGGGATAGCTGGATTGACATCGAGAAGTCCGCAAAGGAATTCTCCACCTATGAGCAGGGGCTGGAGGTCTGGAACAGATATTACGGCGGCAGGGAGGATTCTCTCCTGAACCGTATGGTATTTGTGGAAAATGCCGAGGGCGAGAAGGTGGCCACCGCCACGGCCTACTACGACATCACCGGCCGGGACAAATCCGGTTCCGGCTGGCTACACTGGGTGGCCGTCCGCAGGGAGCAGCAGGGAAAAGGCCTGGCGAAGCCTCTGATTGCCCATGTGCTGGATATCATGCGGAATCTAAACTATACCCATGCCAAAATCCCCACCCAGACCACCACCTGGCTGGCCTGCAAGGTCTACCTGGATCTGGGCTTCCTTCCGTTGCCCCAGAATGCCGTCAACAGCCTGGAAGGATGGCGAATCATGAAAGCGCTGACAGGTCACAGGGCGCTGGAGGCCTTCGATGCCGCGTCCATGGAGGAGATTCTTGCGCAGCGCGATACATAATGGAGGTATATCAATGAACGTAAACAAGTGTATCAAGGAATCTTTTACCGTAATCGGCAAGGAGGGCTCCACCCGGGACGGCGAGGGCTTCATCCGGAGGCTGTGGGAGGATGCCAACTCCCATTTCGCGGAGGTACAGCATCTGGCGAAAAAGGACGAAAACGGCGGCCTGGCCGGCATCTGGGGTGCCATGTCCGATTTTTCCCGCTCCTTTCGGCCCTGGGAGGAGGGGTTTACCAAAGGGCTGTATCTGGCCGGGGTGGAATGAGATGATGAGGCACAGGCCCCGGAGGGCTGGACGAAATGGGTGGTTCCGGGCTTCGAATATGCCTATGTAGAATGTGACGGCGGGAACGCCTTCCCGGAAATGCTGAACTGGCTGGAGGAGAACAGCCTCTCCCTGGCAGGAGCCGTGCATGATTTCACCTGTCCGGAGACAGGAAAGCAGTACATGTTCTTCCCCATCCGGCGGCTTTGATTCCGCAGGGCGCAGTTTCCCGCAGCTCTGCTGCGGGGGAGGATGCGCCTGCAGCCAAAAAAGCGCGTCTCATTTAACGGAAAGCTTCAAAAACTCCATATTCACCGATTTCTCCGTAAACCCGTATTTCTCATACATGGCCCTGGCCCCTGCGTTCCTGGCATTGACCTGCAGCTCCAGACCGTCATATCCCCGCTCCCTGCACAGCTCCAGCAATGTGTCGAACAGTCTGCGTCCGATGCCCTGCCCCCGGTAGCGCTCCTCCACCGCCATGGAGTCCACGAACAGCACGTCCCGCTCTTTTACCGGGCCGCCAGAGATATGGCGGACAAGGTAGATCAGCAGTCCCACCACTTCCCCCTCCAGGTCTGCCACTAAGACCTGCTCCTCCGCCAGATGGGCCAGGTATCTGTCGCAGGGCAGTATGGGATCCATATCTACATAGATATCCGGCCTCCAGCACACATGCATCCTGTGTACCTGTTTCATGATCCGTTCCACTGCGTCATAGTCCTGCTCTGTTGCCAGCCGTATTGTTGCTGTATTTTCTGATTTCTTTCCTTTTTCGTGCATCATGTCACTCTTCCTTTTCGCTATCCAATACCAGTAAGATTTTATTGATTTCAGCATTCACGTCCCTGCGGCAAGTATATTTTTCTCAATCCAATGGGCCACACCGTCCTCATCGTTGGACCATGCGACACAATCCGCAGCGGCCTTTACATCCGCAACCGCATTGGAGACAGCGACTCCCATACCGCATATTCGAAGCATTTCCATATCATTTACATCATCGCCAAAAGATACAATATCGTCTAAAGGGATATCCAACCGCTTTGCCAACTCCACGATTGCCTGTATCTTGCCCGATTTTTCCGGCAGGAAAGCGTACCAGTCCTCTCCCCGATAACCTTGTAGGCGGCAATGATTTCTATCTGCAATTTCTTCCGCCACGCGGCTATCGGGAAGTTCCGCCACGATTTTATTGACCGGGCCGGATAGGGGCTTCTCATAATCACAGAAGACGGCTTTATATAGCTTCTCCGACTCCGATATGTGATGACTGTTCCAAAAGACTCGACGTCCTGATGCCACTGTTATTTCCGTATCTGGATTCTGTCCTTTCAGCTCTTGTATAATCCGGTTCGCATCAGCCGTATCCATGCTACAGCTGTAAACTTGTATCCCACGCTGATGGATCAGAGTCCCATCCGTAGTGATTTCGTAGTCCGGTTGGATTTCTTCTATGTACCGTTCTGCCCCTATCCAGTACCGGGCAGTGGCAATCGCGATAAGGATTCCTCTGCTCTGGCATGTTTTCAAAATCTGCTTTGTATATCCTGATATGCTGCCATCAGAATGCAGCAGCGTGTAATCCAAATCCGTCAAAATCATTTTGGCATTCATACTTTTAACCCTTTCAGATACTCTTTCTGCTCCGCCGTCACCCGGTTGCTCTCGCGGGCTTTCTGTATGGCCTTGTTGTGCGTCCAGGCATCCAGCCGCCTCTCCTCCAGGAACGGAACCACCGTCTCGTACTGCTTGGCCAGGGCCGTGGCGAAATACCATGCCCGCATCATGTTGACATAATACTCCTCCGAACGGATTGCCGCCACCCACTCGGGGTACTCCGGCCGGGACACCTCATCCAGATAGAAGCGCATCAGCATCCCTATTCCGAAGCGGACAGTGTAGGTCTCCGTGGAGGAAATCCACCGGCGGATAGGCTCCAGAAGCTTGTCTGTGTGTCTGGCGAACACTTTCGGAGCCATCATGTCGCAGGTGGCCCAATTGTCGATGTAAGGCAGGAAGCGCTCCGTCTGCTCCAGGCATTCCCCATAGTCTTTAAACTGCTCTACGATAAAGGCATGGACATTATCTTCGTCATAGTATTTATGGGGGAGCTGTCCCAGGAATTCCCCAATCCTGGGGTCTTTCGCCCATTTTTTTGCCAGCGTGCGCACCTGCGGGGTGCGCACGCCGATGATTTTCTCCAGCGCCACGGTGGGAATCAGTTTTGCGTGGAAGTCCCTGTAGCCCTCGTCCTGCAGTTCCCATAATTCAGTTTGTATCCTATCGGCTATGCGTCCTCCTGTCTGCTCTCCCATTTGCCCCTTATCCTCTCCGCCCAATCTTCCGGCCATGCATCTGCATCCTGCAGCCAGTCCTGTCCGTCCTTCTGCGGATTCCGCAGAAGCTCAAACCACCTATCCAAATCCCCCAGGAGCCTTCTACTCCGCCAGGCTCCCATAAAACTCCACCGCGCCGTCAATCTCACTCTGTGTGGGATGTCCTTTGGCGATGCCCCCAATCAGCTTGAACGGCCCGAAGGTGTCAAAGCCGCGGCATCCATAGACTCCGAGCACCCTGCAGCCCCTGGCTCTGGCCTTCGCCGAAACCGAATTCGCGTATTTCCCGCTGTCATTTCCGCAAGTATAATGGAAAAAAGAGCCTTTCCAGGAAAAATACGTCTTTCCCCTTCGGCAGAGAATCGTCCATGAACCGCTCCGTGGCCTCATAAAATTTTCCGAAGGCCACGCCGGATGCTATGCCAATCCTGTCATAGGCGCTCAAATCCATTGCGGCAGCTTCCTCCACTGTCGCTGTCCGGATTCCATATCGCTTCGCCACCGCATCCACCAGTTTTTTGGTGTTTCCGTGATGGGTGGACTCATAGATGAGAATCGTTTTCATTTCATGCCTCCTTCGGGTTTCGTCAGGTTCCTTTTCTATCGATATCCCGCCTTCTTCATCTCCATGCCGAAAGCCTTCTTCGACAGGTTCGCACGTCTGGCGGCTTCGTCCGCTTTCAGGAGGCCGTCATTGACCAGGGCGCACAGGGTCTTGAGGGTCCCCAGCCGCTCGCCCTGTTCGATGCCCTGTTTCCGGCCCACCTTTACGCCTTTCTTCATTTCATGCTTTTTGATGTCCTCCAAAGCTTTGCACATGTCTGTCTCCTCCTCCCCATTGTCCTGGTTCCATTCATACTGTAGACGGCTCCTGATGTCCCCGATGTTCGTGAACACGTCGATCACATCCACCGCGCTCCTGGGTATCCTGGCGAAGTATTCCCGGTTCTCCAGGATATACTGCTCATACTGCTTCCTGGAGGATGTGCATTTCAGTATCCCCAGCACGTACTTCAGGTCGGAGCCCATCCTCCTCAGGTCTTCGTCCGGTATGGACCGCATGGGGATCATGGCCGTCCGGTAGTTTCCCACCAGCCTGCGGAGCCTACGGGGCAGCGGCGACATGTCCCGCATCATGCCCTTCAGGGTTTTGGGCCCTTTCCACTCCTTCTTCCCCCAATACAGCATCAGGTCCACCACAGGCTCCAGCACGTCGCCCTTGCGGAAGCGGTATTTGAAGTCGTCCTCCGGCCCGTATCCCGCGCCGCTTTCCTCGTTCCCCTCCCGTATGGCCTCTATCTCCCTTCCATAGCAAGGAATTGTCCATGACAATTCCTGGGCAGTCCATCTCCATCAGACGCCAGGGATAGGTCAGGTTCACGGTCTGCTGGTTCTCTATTCCCAGCAGGAAGCGCACGCCCCAGGCCCTGGCCTCCCCCAGGTAGTCCCTCTCCCGGAACGTCAGCCTCCCCTTCCTGTCCCGCATCGGCAGGAACCCGTCCCGCTGACGGCACTCCCAGTCCACCGGCAGCTCCTCCCTCAGATAGTATTCCAGTACCGCGCGTATCCTGTCCGGGCGCTTCATGTACACCCTCAGCGCATTGTTTGGTCCCCCCATGGCCTTCCTTTCCGCAGGGGGGCGCGGATGACGGTACAGCGCCGGAGGGCCCTCCTCTGCCGGAGCCCGCTCCCTTCCCCTGCCTATGTCGAATCGTTGGTCTTAAGCAGGGTGTTCTGAATGATAGAATGTCAGAAATTATAGTCCCGCGCTGCCTGGCGCGGCCCGAATGTCCTGCTTGCCGAATCTCTCCGGGGCTGCCGCCCCGTCTGATAGATTCAGTATAGCACAATGCCCACTCCGTGACAAGTCGAAATTTTTATGAAATCCCCTATTCAAACTGCGCCCGGAACAGGCGGTAATATCCCCCCTGCAGGCCCATCAGGTAATCATGGGTTCCCTGCTCCAGGATCCTGCCCCGCTCCATGTAGACGATCGTATCGCATGCGGTGACGGAGGACAGCCTGTGGGACACGAAAATCACCGTCTTATCCTTCAGCTGCCGGAACACGGTTCTGTAAAATTCCCGTTCAAAGAACACATCCATGGCAGCGGTGGGCTCATCCATGATGACGATATCGCTGTCTTTATAGAAGGCCCTGGCCAGAGCCAGCCGCTGCAGCTGTCCGCCGGAGAACAGGACTCCCTCCTCGTCAAGCTCCCTTGTCAACTGCAACTCCAACTCCGGGACGCCGCCTTCACCATAGGCTCTGCCGCAGCCTTCGCCGTACTCCTTGCCACCGTCCCTACAGCAGCCTCCTCCGAACTCCTTAACGCCTCCGTACCACCCGGCCCTCCCCAGAGCCCGCACCAGCCTACCCTCCTCCGCCTCCTCCCCCATGCAGACATTGTCCCTGACAGAGGCGGCGTAGATATTGAAGTCCTGAAAGACAGCGCCGAACTGCGCCCTGTAGGAGGAGACGGCAAACTCCCTGATGTCCCTCCCGTTCTGCCGGATGCTGCCGGAGGAGGCATCGTAAAAGCGCAGCAGCAGCTTTATCAAAGTGCTCTTGCCGGAGCCGTTCCTCCCCACGATCGCCACCTTGCTCCCCTTCCGGATGGCAAGGTCGATCCCCTGCAGCCCCGGCGTGCCGTCCGGATAGGCAAAGAAGCCCTGATGCTTCCTCTGTATCTGGTCCCCGGCGTTGACCGCCACCACGAACGCCGAAATGGGCAGCTTTCCCCACAGCAGGGCCGCCATGCTCAGATACAGGGGAATCAGGAAATCAATGCAGAATGCGCTGCAGAACAATCTCCGCAGAAAAGCCAGGTTCCCGATCTTCCTCCCGCTGTCCAGCCCAATCCCTTCCTTTTCTTCCACCGTGGCCCTGTAGTCCCTCAGGAACACCTTATGCACATGGCTCAGCCGATTGTCCTTCCCGTACTCCGGCAGATACAGGAGACGGCGCAGCATGGACAGTTTCTTGTCCTTCTTTTTCATCTCCTCGTCGTATCCGACCTCTTTTTCAGACTGGACATTTGTGAGGAAAATGCCCGCAGCAAAGGAGATTATGCAGATCCCCGGCACGAATCCATTGGTGGGAACGGTTCCGGCCATGATGGCACCGGCGGCAACCAGCCCCTCAAACCCCCGGAACAGATTGTCCGTGGCCTCCAGAGGGCGCACCGCGATTTCCCTGTTTGCCAGGGCCACCGCCGTGTACAGTTCCTCCGAATCATAATTCGCCATGTCCGCAGCCTGGAGCTTATCAAAAAGCTCCCGCTGCAGCCCGCTGACGATCCGTTCTCTGTGGACAGGTTCGAAGACATGCTTGTAATAAGATTGCAGCGCGAACACCGCCCCCAGGAACGCCATGCCAGACAGCAGAAACAGGAGGATCGTCCCAGCCCCCTTCCCGTTTTCCACAAAATATATCACTGTCCCCAACAGATACACATACAGAAACGATTCGGCGATCGCGGACAGCGCCCGAACCAGCAATGCAAGGCCCAGGTACGCGGCATCCGCCCGGAACACGGCGGCTGCCATGTAAAAATTGTTTTTAATGATCGCCCCTATCGATAAACCGTCTTTCTTCATACGCTCTGTCCCTTGTACAGGTTGGTCTGTTCCAGATACATTTTTGCGTAGATCCCTTTCTTTTCCATCAGCGCGGCATGGTCCCCCTCTTCCACCAGCCTGCCGCCGTCAAAGACCAGTATCCGATCCACCAGCTTCGTGGTGGAAAGCTTGTGGGAGATGAACAGCAGGGTACGGCCGGTGTCCCTCAGGGCATCCAGTATCAGCCGGTTCATGTTCCGCTCCGTAAGCGCGTCCAGGGCGCTGGTGGGCTCGTCCAGCACCACCACCGGGAACGGATTCGCGATTACCCGGGCCAGGGCCAGCCTCTGCCGCTCCCCGCCTGACAGCACAAGGCCTTCCCCATGGATCTCCTTCCCGATGACGGCATCTATATCCGGAATCCTGGCCCCTAGCCCTACCTTTTCAATGGCCTCCCTGATATCCCCGTCCCCGGCCCCGCCGCCCATGGATACATTGTCCCGGACAGAGACAGGATAAATCCGGTAATCCTGGCACACCACTCCGAAAAAGGACTTCAGCGCTTCCCTTTCCCAGGTATCCATATCCCTGCCGTTCAGCGCGATCCTTCCTTCGCTGGCGGAAACCAGGTTCACCAGAAGGGACACAAAGGTGCTTTTCCCCGCCCCGTTTTTCCCTACAATGGCGATTCTCTCGCCACTCCTGATCTCTACCGTCACATCGTCAAGCGCGTCCACCCGGCTTCCGGGATATCGGTATTTCACATGGTCAAAGGTGATGCAAAACGGCCCGGCCGCGTCAGGCTTTTGCCCGGCTCCCCCGTTCCCTTCCGTTCTGTGGGCCTCCTGTGCCAGATACTCCGTATACTCGTTTATATAAAGGGACGCCGTCTTCATCTCCAGGGCCGTATCCAGCATCCACTCCACATCCGAGCTGAAAATGGTTATGGCCTGGGTAATCCCGATGAAATCTCCAAGCAGCAGCTCCAGGAACCCGAACCCTGCGATCCGCTTCCCCTCCCTGCGGTATGCGGCCACCGTCTGCCCCAGGCCCTCCCTGTAGATTCCCCGCACAACGCAAAAAAGGACGCCTGCCCTTCCCGGCAAGCGCCCTTTTTGTCATCCATATATGATTTTCCGAATGGTACTGTGTGCCAGACCATATTTTTCCGACAGCGCTTCCATGGAGCATCCCTCCCTGTACAGCCTCTGGATCTCCCTGTTGCGCTCTCCGTAAAAGCTGCGGGAGCCGCTGACGGTCCCCCATTTCTTTTTGGACGAATACTTGGGGACATAGAGCACGTCCCCGTCGATATAGGTCTGGAGCTCTCTCAGCAACCTCTCCGGCAATATCTCTGCTGCATTTACATATTTCATCGGAATGCTTTTCCTCCGTTTCCCGCTCCTTATTCAAGCATTGTCAGGCATCATGAATAAAGTGCAGAAACAGCAGAGCATATAGTGCTATTGGCCCATGCAGATTCCTATATGCCCGCGATTTCTGCATGGGCAATGAAGAGCTTGGGGCCGTTCGCAAATAAGGCCCCTGTGGTCTTCTGCTTCATCCATCTCTCTCCTTTCTTCGATCCTATATAAACGGCATTGAATTCCTGCCCGTCACATAGCACAGCAAGCCATGCCGTTTATCCGGCTTTGGGGCAAGCTTTAATCGCTGCATATATATTCCTCAGCCGGACCTTCCCTCCGCCTGGCATGTGGATTTTGCCCAATCCGCGGCTCACTGCACCCGGAACTGGCCAATCAGGCTGTTCAGGGTCTTAGCCTGGTCTGACAGCTCCCTGGAAACCGCGGCGCTTTCCTCCGCCACGGCGGAATTCGTCTGTACCACCCTCTCGATTTCCTGAATCCCCTCTTCCACGGACACGATCATTTCCGACTGCCGCACGCTTGCCCGGGCCAGGTCGTCCATAAGCGTCTTGATGGACTGGATGCACTCGTTGATGATCTGCACCGCGGATATGACGTCCCCTGCGGCAGCCGTCCCCGTATTCACGTCCTGGACAGAACCTCCGATCAGGACGCTGGTGCTCTGGACAGCCTCCCCGGACTCCGCGGCAAGGCTGCGCACCTCCTCCGCCACCACGGCGAAGCCTCTGCCCGCCTCACCGGCATGGGCCGCTTCCACCGCCGCGTTCAGCGCCAGGATATTGGTCTGGAACGCGATGTCCTCAATGGTCTCGATGATGCTGCCTATCTTGGTCGAGGAGCGCTGGATATTCTCTGTGGCCACCTTCAGCTGCGCCATCTTCGCGTCGGCCTCCGCTGCGTAGCCGTTGGCTTTGTCCACCAGCTCGCTTGCGTCATGGCAGCATACGGTACTGTCCTTTATCTGGGCCGTGATCTGCGTCACGTTCTCCGCCAGCCCCTCCACGGATGCCGATTGCTCCACTGCCCCCTGGGAAAGCGTATTGACGCCCGCCGAAAGCTGCTCCGCCCCGGTATCCACCTGGTTTGAAATATGGGAGATATCCCGCATCAGTTTGGTCAGATTGGTGCGGATGGTCTTCAGGCTCTCTGCCAGAACCCTGAAATCGCCGATGTAGAACGCCTCGTTCCTGACCACGTCCACGGCAATGTTTCCGTCCGCCATCTCTCCCAGAATCCGCCCCATATCCTCCACCGTCTTGCGCAGATAGCCGCAGACATCATGTATCGTCTGCGCGATCATGCCGATTTCATCCTTTCTGCCGTAAAACCGCTCCAGCTCCTGGTCGGCGGAAAGGCTTAGGCTGCCCAGGTGCCTGATGGCCCTCTCCACAGCCAAGAGCTCCTTGCCCTGGCGATATAATATGAGGAGCGTCACCAGGATGATGACCACTGCCACAGCCGCGCATACCGTGCCCACCGCGAAGTGCACCTCATCCAAAGCCCCATACACCTCCGCCGCGTTGTCCCGCACCATGAAGACCCATCCGCGGTCCTTCAGATATTTGTATACCACCATCTGCTCCACGCCGTTTTCGTCCTCATAGGCATAGGTGCCGGCCTGGGTGCCGCCGTCCGCCTTGATCCTGTCGATGATCTCCAGATAGCCGCTGTCCGCCGTCTCCGTGTTCAGCAGCTCTTCGTTCTCATGGTAAAGATAGACGCCTGTCTCCACATTCAGGAACACATACTCGCTGCCCGGCAGCCCCTGGATGTCCAGTCCAAGCAATACGTCCATCAGCCGGTCCGCATAGACCCCTGCCCCCACATAGCCGATGCAGTCCCCCTCCTCAAAAATCGGATAGTACATGGAAAGTATCATGCTGCCCGTGCCGGGTGATTTCATGATGCCCGAATTGGTCAGCTGCTCCTGGGCCAGGATGGTATTCCGGAACAGTTCCAGGGATTCCCCTGACCGGGTGGTGATACCGATGGCCTGCTGCGAAGTATGGGTCAGGACATATGTCTCGGGCGTGGCGATGTAGAGCCCCTCGAAGATGCCCTTGACAGCCGCAAAGTCTTCCGTATATTTCTGGACGCTTGCCAGCAGCTCCTGATCCTCCGGATCCATGAGCAGGTCATGTACCTCCTTTCCAATGGCGAAAGCTGTCATATACTCCTCTGCGGACGCTACGTAATCGTTGATGATGGCGGCCCTGGATTCCACTGCATCCGTCATCTGGTTGGTGATGTCGTTCTTGACGATCTCCGAGACCCTGTCGGATACCGTGCGCCATAGAAGCAGCATCCCCGCCAGAGTGATGACAGTGGTGATGATGCCGATACGGGTTGCCAGTTTGCGGTTTACCAGAAATTTCATGATAAAAATACCCCCATATTGCAGGATGAATGTTGAATCTATTCTATCACAAATCCTTCCCTTTTTCAATGTCTTAGGTTGTCCTCTCTCTCCGCTCCTGCGCCGGGCGCCACACGTCCGCCCCGCCATGCCCCCGGAGCGCAAAAAGCCGGGAGCCATGGAAAGCTTGCCCCTTCCATGGCTCCCGCTGCAGCGCTGTCTTCCGTTGTCCATACGGTCAATAGATGAAATTGAACCTCCCAAAGGGCGCCGCGTCCCCGTCCCGGTAGAAGTTCATCACGTCGTCCAGGGCGATGCTGTCGATCCACTTGAACTCGAAGACCGGCTTCCCCTCTCCGGCAAGCCCCAAAAGCTCCCGGTCTACGGTCAGCATCAGCGCATTGCCCCTCCGCACGGCCTCCACACCGCCAATCTCCCGGAACGCCCCGTCCCGCCAGCCGTAGAGCACGCCCTCAGTAATCTTGAAGTCATACCCCTCCCATCCGGTGGCCTTGTCGCAGTCCGTATCCAGAAGCAATGTCATGGGATTGACTGCCCCTGTAGGCGCGGGCAGGATCTCCTCCCGGCAGATTGCCAGGAAATGCACCTTCCCGCTGTCATAGGCCACCCGGGCCTCCACGATGTTGTTCCTGCCGCTGTGGTTCACATAGCGGTCAGCCTTCCCCAGACCCTGGTAGTCCCTCTTCGCCTCTGTGCCCGCATGGGACAGATAGGCGGGAAGGGCCTCCCTGAGTTTCTCAATCTCGCCCGGCATAAGCTCTATGGGCGCCACGTCCCGGTCTACATGGGCCACCCCCTTGAACCTGCGGATATTGGCGCACAGCTGCAGATAATAGGAGTCCAGATAGCCGTCGCAGTCCGGCTCGATGTCCCTGGAATGCTCCCTGTCATACTGATCCACAAAGGCGATCTGGGTGCTGTCCTCGTCCCAGATCCAGGGCTTGCCCGGGAACTTCCCCATCAGCCACTCGTTCCAGCCGGTGACGAACACATAGTCCGGATCCAGCTCCAGGGCGCGCTCCCATTGTTCCTGTACATTCAGCCCGTACAGATAGGAATCCTCCGTAAGCCCCTCGTGGCCGTGCTCATGGGTGTAGCTCCTGCCGTAGGTGCCCTTGTCGTTGAAATGCGTGCAGATGCGGCCGTCCCGGGCGTTCTGGGCCACGCCCACCGTGCACATCTCGAAGCTTCCGTCCTCCCTTGCCCCGAAGCCGTTCTGGGGGGCGGTCTCCAGCCAGCCCCAGTGGTCCGGCCTCTTGGGGCCGGTGGCGTAGCCGGGCTGTCCCGGGCGGAAGGTGAAGAACGCCCGGATTTCATTCAGGATCTGTGTGTCATAGGGGGACTTCCCCTCCCGGGGGATGGATTCCGGGTAAGCCATCACCAGGGGCTTCCCCTCCCACAGGAACCACAGGTCCCGGTATCTGCCGGGGCGGTACAGATCCTGGTACACGCTGCGCAGCATCGCAAGGGTGGTCGGGCAGGCCGCGAAATTCATCATAAACGCCACCTGCGGCGTGCGGATGCCGTCCCGCCTGGCCTGGTCCAGCCCCTCCAGCAGCGGCATATAGGCGTCCCGCCAGACACAGGAACCATTGGTGGCGTCGAACACCAGCACATCCACCCCCGCGTCGGCAAAATACTGGGCATGCTTCCTGATTACATACGGATCGTCATTCCGATAGAAGCCGTAGAAGGGCTCATTCCAATGCACCAGGTCATCGTCCGTCCAAATCGGATGCCCCATGTCGAACTCCGCCTCCGGGGCCTGCTCCAATATCCGGGTCAGGTTCCGGGGAATCGCCCTGCCGCCTGCGCCCTGGCCATTGCGCCATGTCCAGTAGAACAGGCCCACCAGCTTACGTTTTGGGCCGCCCACCTCCTCATGCCCCGGCAGCTTTCTGCCCAGCATGTCCGTGGCCACCAGCAGGTCATTGCAGGTATCCCGGAAATGCCGCTCCGGTGCCTCCTCCGCCCCGGCGCAGGGGCTCTCCTGCGTCAGCTCGAAGCGGTCGAAATAGCCGTTCTCCCCGCAGGAGAACGCGATAGCATGCACCCCCGCCCCAATCTCCGGCACCTCCGCCCAGACGCTCTCCAGCTCGTTGAAATAAGCCGTTCCGGCAATGGCGATCACCGCCGCCACTGCCCCGTCCACCCACACCTCCATGTCAAAGACGCCCTTATCCACGGCCTTATACCAGACCCGTACCCCGCGGACAGGCTCCTCCAGGGCCACCTGCTCAAATGTGACAGAGCCTCCGCCCTTCCCCGCGCTCCATTTCGCCTCCAGCACCTTCATCGCTGCCGCCTCCTTCTTATTTGACATACGATTCATCGCATATTACCGCAATGGCAGATTGTGATAACGGCAATGCCGTTATAACAGCAACCTGCCACAATAGTCCTGTCCTGTCAGAAATAGAAAAAGGGCCGCCACAAATCCTTCGTCTTTATAGCAGCCCTTTTTCATATATCAGTTATTCCTCAAAAATATTGATTACAAATCACTCTTACTCCACGCCGTCGGGAAGCTCACAGCCAAGCTGCTCTGCAACGGAACGGACGATGGTCGCGCCGCCCTGATCCAGCCACTCCTGCACGAAGTCATCCCACTCGTCGAAGCTTCTCTCGCCCACGATGAACTTATACTGCTCTGCGTTGACGAACTCAGTGAGCATCTCAGTCCCTTCCAGCCCTGCAGTAGAGTACAGCAATGCGTCTGCCGGCCAGCGGTCCATTGCCGCCATTGCCGCGTTGGCCTTGTCGTTGGCTTCCGCGCTGAGCTTGTCGCGCTCTACCTTTGTGGGATCGTCCGGATCCTCTTCTTCTCTCACGTAGTTGGCCATCCACTTGGTGGTGAAGCCGAAGTTCTGCCAGGGAGCAAGGGCCAGTCCGCTGGCGCCGTACTGTCCTGCGTCGGAGGGATGCTCCGATGTCTTGGAGATCACCTGCCAGCCGTCCTCGTTGAAGAAACGCACATCCTGGTCATAGCCGTCAGCCGCATAGACCTCATTGCCGCCGCCCTGTACCGTATTGAAGTAAGCCTCGCCGCCATAGCACATCTCGTCCAGCATGTGGAGGATGCGCAGCATCTTGCCCTGGTCTCCCTCTACGTTCTTCTTCGGGATGGACCACAGCATGCCCAGGCTGCCGCCTGCGGAGCCCTTGCCGCCCTCCACGGGAGCCTTGTCGGAATATACCCATGTGTTCACCAGCTTCTCAAAATATTCCAGGTCGCTCTTGTTCTCGTCATTGATGAAATGGGAGCAGTACTCACCAATCATGTTCGGAGCATGGACAGCGCCCAGCCTGTCGTTGAGCCAGTAGGACTTGGCTTCCTCCCACTGGATGGTGTACCAGTCGGACGGAAGGCAGCCGTCGGCATAGAGGGCGTTCGCGAATTTCAGGAAGTTCTCGGTGGAGCCGTTCATCATGGGCACGGACAGCTTCCCGTCATCGCCCACCGTATAGGCGGGATTTCCGAAGAAGGGCGCGAAGCCGTTGAGCATCTGCAGGCTCTTGCCGCTGCCCGCTCCCAGGATGAAATAAGTGTCGTCCACACCGTTGCCGTCGGGATCGTCATAAGTACAGGCATGGGCATAGGCCAGCAGCTCTTCCTGGGTGGTAGGGATGCTCATCCCGAACTTGTCCAGCCAGTCCTGGCGGAAGGAAACGTTCCAGCCGTCGGAATCCTGGATGGAATACTTGGTCACCGCGGGAATCTCGCCATTGTCCATAGTGGTGGCCTTTATCATGGTCTTGGTGACGAACTTGCAGGTCTGGGGCATGTAGGGGTACATCTCCCTGGCATCTACCAGCAGCCCCTGTCCGCCGATGACGAACGCCGTGTCAGGCTTGGTGAACATCACCAGGTCGGGGGTGTCCCCTCCGGCGAACATAGTGGACATGGTGGTCTCGTAATCCTGCTGGGCGCTGGTAATCAGCGTCAGGGTCACATTGAACCTATCCTCCAGCCATTTCTTGATCGGGTCGTTCTCCGGCATCACTTCGCCGTAGGAATAGGTCTGGAACACCAGGTCGTAATGGACGCTCATGTCGTCATAGTCATAGTTGACATCGTCCGCCATAGGCGGATTCACGGGCAGCGCGTCCGCAAACTCGATATCCTCGAAAGCGGGGATGTTGGCCGCCGCAGAACCTCCCCCATCAGCGCCCGCGTCTTCGGAATCCGCATCCTCGGAGCCTGTCTCCTCGGCACTGCTCTCCTCTTCCTTGCTGGATTCCTCCGCAGAAGACTTCTCCTGATTGTCTCCGGAAGACTCTTTGCTGTCACCGCCACTGTCGCCACAGGCTGTCATCGCCATTGCCACAGCCATGAACACAGCCATAAGCTTTACTGTTTTGTTCTTCATTTTCATAACTCTCCTTTCCTTAAAATGGAACTAAACTTGTGAATCCTAGATATCTGTAAACCGGCATCATCCCTTGACGGAACCGGTAAACATTCCCTTGACGAAATACTTCTGCAGGAACGGATACACGCACAGGATGGGGAGCACCGCCACCAGCACGCCGGCCATCTTGAAGCCCTCCGGCGTCATCTTCATGAACGAGGAAATCGGTATCCCATTGTCCATGCTGGTGCTGGCTGCCAGCATCATGTTGCGGATGATGTACTGGATCGGCCATATCTTCGTATTCATGGGAGCGTAGATCATGGCGTCCATCCAGGAATTCCAGTGGGCCACCGCGGCGAACAGGCCCAGGGCCAGGATTGTGGGGCGCAGCAGCGGAATCCCCAGATGCCACATCTTCTGCAGCTCCGAAGCGCCGTCCAGATCCGCCGACTCCATCAAATCCGTGGGGATGCCCTCCACGAAGAGCTTCACCACCAGTATCCCATGGGTATTGGCCAGGCTGGGGGCTATGTAGACCCAGAAGCTGTTCAGCAGATGGAGATCCCGGTACAGCAGATAAGAGGGAATGGTCCCGCCGCCGATCAGCATGGTGGTGATGAAATACAGCAATATGGGATTCTTGAACGGCAGCTCCTTGATGGCCAGGATATAGCCCACGGGCACCGTCAGCACCAATGCCGAGAATATCCCTATGAAGGTACGCAATATCGTAATCTTCATGCCGTCAAAGAAGTTGGCGCTGGAAAACAGGTTCTTGTAGGCCGCCAGCGTGGGATGCTCCGGGATGATGACGAAGAAGTTCTTCTCGATCATCTCGCCCTCGGAGGTGAGGGACATCCCCACCACATACAGCAGCGGAAGGATGCAGGCCACCGTCACGAATCCCACCACGATGGCGATGCACGCCTGATACAGCTTCTCCTCCCGGGACATCTTAATCTGGCTGCCCCGGGGAACCGATACTTTTCGATTTTTCTTCATTTGGCCCCTCCTTTAGAACATTCCTCGTCCCGATACCTTCTTGGAAATCGTGTTCGCCGATACCATCAGGACCAGTCCCACCACCGAGCGCATCATGGAGGTGGCAGTACCATAGCCGTACTGCATCTGCCCCAGGCCCACGCGGTATACCCAGGTGTCGATCACGTCCGCCACATCGTACAGGGCCGAGTTGTAGAACATCATAATCTGCTCGAAGTTGGTGCCCAGCACGCCGCCCAGGGACATGATCAGGGAGAAAGTGATGACCGGCTTCATGGCCGGGAAGGTCACCGCCCGGATCCTCTGGATGGGGCCGGCCCCGTCAATCTTCGCCGCATCGTACAGCTCGGTGTCCACGGAGGTCAGCGCCGCAAAGTAAAGGATGGTGCTCCACCCTACGCTCTGCCAGATCTGGGTCCCGATCAGCAGGGGCAGGAACGCCTTCTTGGATGTCAGAAAGCCCACTTCCGTGCCGCCCAGGGCGCGGATGATGCCATTGACGAATCCGTTCCCGGAGAAGAACGCGAACACGATGCCGTAGATGATGACCCAGGAGAAAAAGTGCGGGATATACACCATGGTCTGGCAGAACTTCTGATATTTCTTGCTGCGCAGGTCAAATATCGCGATCGTCAGAAGGATTGGCGGCAAAAAGCCCCAAATCATGCTGTTGATGCTGATGATGAGGGTATTGCGCAGGAGCTTCAGCATGGATTTGTTCTGGAAGAAGTACTTGTAGTTCTTCCAGCCCACCCATGGGGCATCCTGGATGGTGCTGCCAATCTTCATATCCTTAAAGGAAATCTCCACACCCCAAATCAGCGGCACGTACATGAACACAAAGTAATAGACGATAGCCAACAGCAGAATCACATACAGCACGCTGTAGCGTTTTAGCTGCCGCTTGATATGCCCGGGCTTTTTCTTGGTCTTTTGCATATTTGCACCTCTCCTTTCTGATGTTCCTATCATACCTGAATATACTCCTGTTTTTAACCTCCTTTCTTCACAGTTTTTCCATCAAAACTTCATATTTTGTTCAAGAATTCTCTATCCGGTACTGCTTCGGAGAGCAACCGTATTTTTCCTTGAATTTCTTATAAAAATAGGTAGTGTTCTCATAGCCCGCCCGGAATATCACCTCGTCCACAGGCACCTGGGTATTCTGCAGCATGGTGGTCACATAGGCGAAGCGATGCCCCTGCACCAGCTCCTTGAAAGTATAGTTGGTGCTCTTCTTGAGCAGCGTGGACAGGTAATTCGGATTCATCCCGAAGAATTCCGCCGTGGAGGTCAGCGTACAGCTCCTGTAGTTGGCCTGGATGTAGCGAAGGATGCTGAATACCTTATTTTCCGGCACCTGGAGCCCGGAGCGCATGGCCTCGGACTGGTAGACCTGGGCCAGCTCCAGGAAAATCAGATTGATCAGGTTGTCCACCACGTCCACGGAGCTGGGGCTGCGGGGGGCCAGGAACTCGATCATCAGCTCCCGCATGAACAGCCCGATCCGCGTGCTGTCCTCCGAGGGGAACAAGATGTAGTTGTCATGGTTCGCTTTCTCCGAAATGGCGTTCAGCAGGAACCGGAGCAGGACGCTCTGCTCCGAAAAATGGCTGAAAAAGATTTCTGTAAAGAATTCCTTCTTCAGCAGCATGTTGATCAGGATGTCGTTCTCCCCTGTATTGCCGATGGAGTGGTATGCGTCCGTGTCGATAATCAGCATCTGCCCCTCCTTCAGCGTCAGATGCACCGAATCGTTGATGGTCTGCTCACAGGAGCCGGAATACATGTAGCACAGCTCTACCCAGTCATGCTTGTGGTTAAAGACCGGCACATAGCGGATATGCCGGGAAATGTATATGTACGGGTGGGCCTGAAAGGAGAACAGATCGTTCTTATACTTGGGCTCATAGTCCATCTGATAAAACGCCCCTCGTCTCTTGGCCCTGTTCCTCATCTGATACTCCAGGTTGCCCCCCGTCTCCCTGTAATATTCCTCCATCGGCTCCAACTGCCGCAGAGCCCGATCCAACTGTTTATAATTCATACTTTCTTTTCCTTTTTCCGTTTGTGGGATGTCTCGCCAGTCTACTTTAAAAATGTGCGCAAAATCATGTGCTCCGCGGGGCGAACGGTGATGTTCAGAAGGAGAATCGAAAAGATACATGTTCCCTTTCGCACCAAAAAGTACACTTTTTGGCACTTCAACAAACTGTCGAATGATTTAATAACTATACTACACAAAAGTAAAAAAATCAAGTATTTATACAAATAAATTTGGTAAAAATGACAGCTTTCCGGGCGAATCCAAAAAGTGTGCTTTTCGGAGTCTGTTTCTTTAGCATGAAAGAACATCAGCATTTTCCAGCATAATATCCTAATTGTAATCAAATATTACTTAGTATATGACGAAATATCATTTGTCTCGCAGACCGTATTTTTTGTAGAAGAAATCGCGGTCTTTCTCTGCGCCAAAAAGTGTACTTTATGGCGCAAAAGCGAACCCGAATCTGTCGAAGGCCAAAATAATCTAATGTTTCGCCAAGGAGAAGGAGGCATAAGCAGACATGGGAAAAAATGAACTGACGTATCGCAGGCGGCCGCTGGGATTCCGCCTGAAGAAGTACCGGTTGCTGTTACCGTTCGTGCTGATCGGGGTGGCGTACTACTTTATCTTCAACTACATCCCCATCATCTGGGGATTCATGATCTCCCTGAAGGACATGAAGGTCGGGAGCACAATCTCCAACGCGCCCTGGGTGGGGCTGGAGCATTACAGATATGTGCTGAACGACCCGGAAATGTTCAAGCTGCTGCGCAACACGCTGACCATCAGCATCGCCAGGCTGGTGTTCACCTTCTTCCCGCCGATTCTGCTGACGATCATCATATTCGACCTGCGCAGCACCCTGTTCAAGAAATTCGGCCAGACGCTGGTGTACATACCCCATTTCTTCTCCTGGGTCATCATCTACGGCATCGTATTTGCCTTCTTCAGCGAAAGCGGTTTCATCAATATCCTGATCGGCAAGCTGGGCGGCAATACCTATCCGTTCATGACTTCCAGCAAGGCTTTCGTCCCTCTGCTGGTGGGCTCCCAGGTCTGGAAGGAGGCCGGATGGGGCACGATTCTCTATTTCGCCGCGCTGACCGGCGTGAACCCGGAGCTGTACGAGGCGGCCAAGATCGACGGGGCAGGGCCTCTTGCCAGAATCAGGGCCGTGACGCTCCCCGCCATGATCCCCGTGATCTCCTTCTCGCTGATCATGGCCATGGGCAATATCCTGAACAGCGACTTTGAACAGATCCTGCTGTTCTACAATGCCAGCGTCTTCGATGTGGCGGATGTCATAGACACATGGGTGTACCGGATAGGCCTGGGCAGGATGCAGTACGGCGTTGGTTCGGCCGTGAGCATGATGAAGGCCGTGGTGAGCCTGGTATTGATACTGATCGCGAACACCGCCTCGAAGAAGGTGGCCGGGCGCGGCATGTTTTAGGGAAAGGAGCCGGACGCACATGAAAGCAGAAAAAGAGACTATAAAATTCAGAACGCCCAAGGAGAACCGGATCAAAATGTCCAGGCAGGAATGGACATACCAGATCGTCATCAATGTCATCATGGTGCTGGTGCTGGTGATATGCGTGGTTCCGCTGTTCTACGTGCTGGGCATGTCCTTAAGCTCCGAGGGGGAGATGCTGGAGCGCAACTATTTCATCATCATTCCCAGGAAGCCCGTGCTGAGCGCATACAAATACATCATCACCGGGACCAACTTCCTGCACGGCATGCTGATCACCCTGATCCGCACCCTGCTGGGCGTGGTGGTGGCTTTGGTCTTCCCGCTGATACTGGGATATACCCTGGCGAATTATGATTTCCCCTGCCGCAAGGCCCTGATGATCTACCTAATCATCACCATGATCCTGGGCGGCGGGCTGATTCCCGGATACCTGCTGATGAGCAAGCTGCACCTGCTCAACACCTTCTGGGTGTACATCGTCCCGGCCTTCGGCAATCCATACGGGGTGCTGGTGGTGAAGATGTTCGTGGAGGGGCTGCCCCAGGATGTGATGGATTCCGCGGAGCTGGACGGCGCATCGGAGCTGCAAAAGCTGTCCTATATTGCACTGCCCCTGCTCAAGCCCACCCTCTGCGCGCTGGGGCTCTTCGCGGCGGTGGCGCACTGGAACGACTGGTTCTCCACCATGCTGTATGTCCGGGATTCCAATCTCTATCCGGCCCAGTACATCATCCGCAACCTGCTGACCCAGACCGCCCAGACGGACATCAGCAACAACCTGGTCTCCACCTACGTGAAGATGACGCCCCAGTCCCTGAAGATGGCCAGCGTGGTGGTGGCGGTGCTGCCCATCCTGTGCGTGTACCCATTCCTGCAGAAGTATTTCATCTATGGCATGTACACGGGTTCCGTGAAAGGCTGACCTGAGATTTCATCGGATTGTTACGCCGGCAGACGGGAATGGGTTCTGTCTGCAATGGCTTAACATAGAGAAAAAAAGGAGGATAAAGTAATGAAGAGAAAGAAACTAATGGCTCTGTGTCTGGCAGCGGCCATGTCCGCGTCCATGCTGGCCGGCTGCGGCAGCGACGGCAAAGAAGCGTCCGGAGACAGCAAAGAGCAGTCTTCCGCGGAGGAATCCGGCGAAGAGGCCCAGGACAGCGCCGAAGAGAGCAGCGGGGAGGAAGCCGAGGCATCCGACAGCGAAGCACCCGACGACGGGGCGGCCGGGGGAGCGGCAGCCGCAAACGTGCCTGCTTTCGAGGACATCCAGTTCCCGGATACCATGCCCGCGAATCCCACCCTGGCCGAGGACGGCTGGTATGACTACGATGACATGAGCGTACATTATGACCTGGAGTTCCTCACCTACAACTATGGGGAAGAGCTTCCGGCCAACGATCCCATCGCGGCATGGCTGAATGAGAAGTTCAATGTGACGATCACCCTGACCACTGCCGCCGGCGGCGACTTGGAAAGCATCCTTTCCACCAGATTTTCATCAGACGATGTGCCGGATCTGTTCTCTCTGCCCAGCCTCGACTACGGCTTTACCCTGGGCGAACAGGGCCTGCTGGTGGACGCATCGGAAATCTATCCCTACATGCCTCAGACCTGCAAATTCGTCACCACCACTCTGCTGGAATACACCACCATGGAGGACGGAAGCATCCCTGTCTTTACCAAATACGCCATCCAGGACGGAGACATCTGGGGCCTGGCGATCCGCGAGGACTGGCTGGAGAGCCTGAACATGGAAATGCCCACCACGCTGGACGAGCTTAAGGAATACGCAAGGGCATGCACCTTTGACGATCCTGACGGAAACGGCCAGGACGACACCTGGTTCATGACAGGCGCAGGAAACGGCACCGGTTTCGGATGCCTGGGCGGATTCCAGCCCTGGTTCGGCAATCCCGCTGCCCGTGCCCAGGACGGCAAGCTGGTATCCCCCATGCTGGACGGCTCCCACAAAGGCTGGATCACCTTCATGCATGAGCTCTATGACATGAACGTGCTGGCTCCCGACTGGTTCACCATCGACTGGGAGAGCGCCAAGGCCTATATGCTGAAAGGCAGGGTGGGCATGGTGAACTATCCCTCCGGCGCCCTTTACAATGAGCAGGCCCTGGCCAACGACAACGATTTCGCCGGCGCCGCAAAGACATGGGCATATCTGCCCAGCCTGCCCGACGGCGCAAAGGGAGGCGCAGGCGGCAATGCGGGTCCCCTCTGGGCGATTCCCAAGAGCAAGGTGGAAGGAGATCAGGGCAAGCTGATGAGGATCCTGCATATCATGGATTCCATGTGCTATGGCGGCGACAGCTACTTCGCCACTGTCCAGGGCGGCGGCAATGAGGTCCACGAGGGATATGAGGCCGACGTGAGGGAATATCTGCCCGACGGCACCAACTACTGCTACGTGGACGCCAGCCATCCGGGATTCGACGGCACCTATGGCACCACCAATCTGGCCCTTGCCACCTGGCAGAACTTCGGCTATACCCTGAAGTGGCAGATGGAATATGTCACCGATGACATGGATCCTGACCTGAAGGCGCAGAAGGAGAAGACCAACGAGGGCATCAAGGCCATGGCCGGTTATGACAGATGGCCCAACGACGGGCTCCTGAGCACCGTTTCCACCAGCACCATCGCTCCGAACCTGGGCGAGTATGAGATCCAGCAGTTGTACAAGTTCGTGGTAGGCGAGCGCAGCATGGACGAGTGGGACGACTATGTGAAGGAATGGCTTGACAGAGGCGGAAGGGATGTCCTGACTGCCCAGGCCGAGAAGCTTGGGGTAGAGCTTCCCGATGAGGCCAAATAGGGCCTGAAGGTTCATAAACGCAAAACCGAACACAGATATTCGATACGGCCGCACTGCAGACGGACTGCAGGCGGCCGTATTTTTCACGGGCAGTCCCTTCATGTCCGGAAATACCAGGGAAATTTTTATAACACTCTTGTCATTTCCTATATCTGGTATTATAATACCTTTATCTGCTACTAAATATTGTTATGATTCCCATATGGATCGGGGCGAGGAATCCCCACGCAGGAAGAGAAGCGAGGCAAGAACGAAGGATGAACCTGTCTGACCTGACGAGAAATTCACATATGCTGCGAGGCTCCCTGGCCAAAAGAGGTTACATGCGCTGGTGGCATTCCTTTTCCGGCGTACAGCCTGAGACCGGGGAGGCCCGCACTTTTTTCGTGGAATTCTTCATCGTCAATCCCGGTCTGGGCGCGGCCAGGCCCATTTTAGGCCAGCATCCCTATTTCAGGAAGCGGGGCATGCGGCCCTCCTATGTGATGATAAAGGCCGGGGCCTTTCCCGATGCGGAGGGGAACGGCGGCAGGCAGCTCCACGCCTTCTACCCAATCTCCGCGCTGCAGGCCACGGGCAGCCCCCTGGTCATGCAGATAGAGGATCCCCTCACAGGCCTTTTCCTGTACAGTGAAGACAGGATTGTGGGCAATCTGGAGGTGACACCGGGAGAGGCCAGGCACCGCTCCCGCATGACACAGGCAGGCGCCATGGAGTGGGACGTAAAGGTGCAGAAGGCCGTTTCCTGCCACACAGGCGGCCTCTGCAACAGGCTCGCGGAGACCTTCCGCAGACTGGACAGCTTCTGGCACGGGGAGGGCATCCGCAGCTTTTTTCAGGGCACCGTGACGCTGGACGGGGCATCCTATGAAGTGGCCCCGGAGACCGGCTACGGCTACGCGGACAAGCACTGGGGGCGCAGCACGGGCAGGCCGTGGTTCCAGTTCGCCTGCGGGAAGCTCCTCAGCGGGCGCTCGGACAGGGAGCTGCGGCATTCCGTGGTGGCCCTGAACTGTCTGCACCCCAGGCTCCTCCTCTTCCCCCTGCGGCCCCGACTGATGCTGCAGCTGACCTATATGGGGGAGGACTTCCAGTTCTCCCGCTGCAAATGGGAGACCAAAGAGACCGGAAAGCGGTTCGTCTGGCATGTGCTGGCCCAGAACCAGAACGTGGTGGTCAAGCTCTCCGGAAGCTGTGCCAAAAGGGAGATGCTGCAGCTCCAGTACGAGGATCCGGACGGATATAAGGACAGTCGCCCCCTGTGGGCAGGCGGCGGAGGGGTCGGCACGCTGCAGCTTTTCCGGAAAGGGGCGGGCGGCAGGGAATGCGTGGACACCCTGAAGCTGTCCGATGCACTGTGCGTCTATCGCGGCATGTAATCCGCAGGGGGCCTGCATTTTCCTGTTGCGGCCCGCTTGACCGCTGCATTTTGGGCAGATTTGTCCCTTGACATTTTTTTGTTTTGTGGTAAGATACAGATAACATCTCCCTCAGGCCTCTGCGGAAACGTATGCACACTTGAGGGCGTTTTGTTTATAAGGAGCCGAATTATGCCTGGCAAGGAGTTTAAGACAATCGAAGAACAACTGGAAATCCTCCGTTCCCGCGGCCTCACCATTGAGGATGTGCCCAGCGCAAGAGACTTTCTGCTCCACAATAATTATTATCGGCTCAGCGGCTATTCTCTCACACTCCGCAAGAACGACATATTCTTCCAGTCCGCTACTTTCCAGAACATTGTGGATATCTACCGTTTCGACCACGAGTTCAGGCACATCATCCTCCAATACCTGGAGATAATTGAAGTACAGATGAAATCTGTCTACGCACACGAATTTGCAAAAGCCCATGGTCCTGTCGGATACCTCATCCCTACCTTTTTTACCAACAAAGCCAGGCACAGGGAAATCATCGATAAAGCAGAAAAGCAGAAAGCACAGCGCCTCCCCCATGAGGCTTATCTGAAGCATTTTGTAAATGACCTCGGACAAGACATTCCTCTGTGGGCATATGTCGATTTGTTGACCATATCCGACATCTCTTTTTTATATGCCATCTCTGAGCCAGCCATCCAGGATGCCGTTGCCCGCGTCTTTGGCTTGTCCATGGGAAAAGGCTCATCCATCCTGGGAAGCTATATGCACAGCATGACAATTATCCGTAATCTCTGTGCACATGGATGCAGAATATATAACCGCCTTTTTGAGCAGAAGCCCTCCCTTAACAAAAAAGAGAAGGCATTGTTAATAAAAAACAGCAAAGGTGAACTTGACAATGCACATTTTTACGGTTTCCTTCTAATTATGAGACGGATGCTTTCCCCGAATGAATTCAGGAAATTAAAAGATTCCATCATTATGCTGAAAAAAAAATATCCATTTGTACGGATGGATTACTATGGCTTCCGCGGCGATTGGCAGCAGATGCTGTAATATTATCCGCACATACGCATATACTGTCTCTGACTACTCCCACAAGCCGGTTTCGGCGCAATACCGTGGGCGGTCTGAAGCCAGGGATTTCCCCTGGCTTTCCTTTTCTCAATTATTCTCAGACCTCTTCCTGTATCCACACCCGCATCCGGTCCGCGCCCTGGTTGGCCCAGGCGTAACAGGGTATGGCGGCCGATACCCGAAGCGCTTCCCGGACGGGCGAAGCGGCCATATTTTCCTTATTGACAGCCCCCGCGGAATATGGTATACAGAGAACAATCACAAAAAAAGATTGGAGAGGCCATCTATGGGAACACAGCTATCTTTCAAGGAATACCGTGACAAGGTAAAGGCCTGTTTTCTGGGCAAGAACATCGGGGGGACCCTGGGCGCGCCCTTTGAGTGCATCCGCGGGGTCTATGACATCGACTATTACACCCACGACCTGTCCCTGGGCGTGCTGCCCAATGACGATCTGGACCTGCAGCTGGTGTGGCTGAACGCGGCAGAGCAATACGGCCGCGGCGTGGACGCGGAGATCCTGGGGGAATACTGGCTCTCCTACATCGTGGCGGACTGGTCGGAGTACGGCGCGGGGAAGAACAATCTGCGCTACGGCCTGGTGCCCCCCATCTCCGGCTGGTACAGGAACCACAACAAGGATAGCTGCGGCTGCTTCATCCGCAGCGAGATCTGGGCCTGCCTGGCCCCGGGGCACCCGGAGATTGCCGTGAGATACGCCTATGAGGACGCCATATGCGACCATGCGGGTGAGGGCATGTACGGCGAGATCTTCTGTGCCGCCCTCCAGAGTGCTGCTTTCGTGGAGAAGGACATGCACGCGCTCATAGACGCGGCCCTCTCCTATATCCCGAAGGACTGCGCCGTGGCAGGGGCGGTGCGGGCCGCCCTGGAATGCCATGAGAAGGGCATGGACTGGAAGGCCGCCCGCAAGGCCATCCTGCAGAAATTCCCGGGCTCCTTCGGCATGCTCCACGGCTACAGGGACCAGGAACCGGAGGAAGACGTTCCTGTCGGCAATCTGGGCTATGACGCCCCCAGCAATATCGGCATCATGGCGCTGGGCTGGGTGTACGGGGAGGGGGATTTCTCCCGGAGCATCTGCATCGCCGCAGGCTGCTGCGAGGACGGGGACTGCACCGCGGGCACTCTGGGAGCGCTGTTGGGCATCATAGGCGGCACCGCGGCCATCGATGAGAAATGGCTGCAGCCCATAGGCGACGAGATCAAGACCGTGTCCATCGACCGCACCAAGGCCTGCCTGGACGTGCCCGAGACCGTCAGCGCCCTCACCGCCCGAATCATCCAGCTGATGCCCACCTTCCTGCAGGGGCATTTCGACCTGGACGAAACCGGCGCCATCGCCTTCCACCCGGTGGAGTGCATCGCCAATGCCGTCACCAAGACCGGTGTCTTCGACAGGGAGGATTTCTCCCGGGAGATATCCGTGTCCCCGGTGTGCGTCCGCAGGTCCAACTGCCTCATGGATATCCGTATAGAATATGACGGAGAATTGGATATCCGTGAGGGGCAGACGAAGGTCTTCCATGTAAAGGCCAAAAACCGCCTCCACAGCCAGCAGTGGCTGGAGTGCCGCCTGCACTTGCCGGAGGGCTGGAGCGGCGACCCCTCCGATACCATCTGCGTAAACCTGAACCAGACCCACGGCGGCTCCAGCATCACGGAGTTCGACTTCGCCGTGACGCCCCAGGCACCCGTCCGGGGCAGGACGGACATCCTGCTGGAGATCCGCTCCAACGGAAGGCTCCACCGGATGTACGTGGCGCTGCCCCTGCTGCAGGGCGCCTGCCAGGCGGCCGCAGACCTGAACAGAACACAGTAGCCGAAAAGGCGGCAAGGGCCATGTCATACCGCCCTTGCCGCCTTCCTGTTCTCATCCGGCATGCATCTCTGCCGCCAGGACAGCCAGCAGCCGCTCCTCCGTGTCCTCAAAGAAGATGCCGCCTGCATTGAGCTTCTCCTGGCTCATGGTCAGGTCCCTGGGATTCTCCTCGCCTGCCTCCCCCTCCTTTACGAGCCGCCCCGTATCCCAGCCCAGCCTCTCGAAGAGGGAATGCACCATGTAGAACATGGCTTTCCTGCCCGGCGCGCCGAAATTGTAGACGCCTCCCTTTAAGGAAAAGGCCGCCTCCAGGTTCCCGGCCACCCGGTTCACGTCCGTGATGCCCCGGATGTCGTTCACAGGGTAGTGCAGCTTCTCCGCGGTCCCCACCTTCGGCAGAAGCGTCCGCAGGAAATCCCCGTGCTCCCCCGGATTCAGGGTCCGCGCGTCATACATCCAGGACAGCCTCAAGTGCACGCTGTCAGGGTTCGCCTCCATGCACAGCCCCTCGGCGGCGAGCTTCTCCCTGCCGTAGAGATTGCCGGGCACCACAGCCTCCGTCTCCAGGTGGGGGCCCCTGACGCCGCTCCCGGCATAGACCTGGTCCGAGCTGCACAGCAGGCATTTCGCGCCCACCAAAGCAGAGGCCCTGGCCAGGTTCACCGCCCCGTCCACATTAATCTTCCAGGAGCGCTCCGGCTCCCTGTCGCACTGCCCGATGTCCGAAATGGCCGCGCAGTGCACCACATAGTCCGGCCTCCAGTCCCGGAGCCTGGCAATGACCCCGGCCTCGTCCGTGATGTCCAGCTCTCCGTGCCCGGGGGCGCAGATCTCATATTTTTCCCGGTAGAAATCTACCACCCTGCCCCCCATGAATCCCGATGCCCCTGTCACCAATAACCTCTTCATGCCGTCCCTCCTCATCTCTCTTTTTTCATCCGCCCGGCCTGTCCCCGCCGGCTTCCCATGCGCTGCTCCGCCTTTCCCCATCCGTGGGCATCCTCCCTATTTCCAGATGCCCACCCGGTCCTCGGGCGCGACATACATATCATCCCAGTTCCAGATGCGGTACACATCATAGAAGGCGTCGCAGGAGCTCAGCACCGCATTCACCCTCACCTTGTTCGGCGCATGCGTGTCCACCTTGAGCAGGTACAGCGCATAGCTCTCCGTGGTGACGTCTGCCCAGTTGTAGGCCATCTGCTCGAAAGCGTCCTCCAGCATCTCCCTGTCGTCGCCGATGATCGACGTGATGCAGGTCATGGCTCCCAGGTCGGCGATGTTTTCCGCCAGAGTCAGCTCCCCGTCCACAGGCATGCCCATCACTTCATACCCTTCATAATACTCCACGATGGACTGCGACAGCTCCTCATAGGCGGCAAGCTCTTCCTCCAGCCACCAGACATTATAATTTCCGTATTCGTCATAAAGGGCACCGCTGGAATCAAAGGCATGGCTGACCTCATGGGCTATGGCGAAGCCGATTCCCCCCAGATTGGCCCCCTGGCTGCTCCCGCTGTCATAAAACGGCGCCTGCAGTATGGCCGCCGGGAAGATGATCTCATTGTTCAGCGGGTCGTACATGGCATTCACTGTCTGGGGCGTCACGTCCCACTCCGTCCGGTCCACCTCCCGCCCCAGCCTGTCCAGGTCGTCCTCTATGGACACCTCTATGCCCGCCAGCAGATTGGACATGAGGCTCCCGCCTTCCGAAACGGGCGTCACCTGCATCATGTCGCCGGCCGCCGGCCATTCGTCCGGATACCCGATTTTGACCTGCATGGTCCTGAGCTTCCTGACCGCCCTCTCCTTGGTCACCAGGCTCATCCAGTCCTGCCTGTCGATGATCTCCTCGTATTCCTCCAGGATGAGGCCGATCATCTCCTCCACCGCCTCCTTGTCCTCCCGGGAAAAATGCTCCTTCACATATATCTTCCCGAAATCCCACGGAAGCAGCTCCTGGGTCAGATTCATCCAGACGAATTCGTCGTCCCAGCTCTCCGTAATGCCATACAGCGCGTTCTGCATATCCGTATAGAGCTTCACATACGCGGCGCTCCCGTATTCCGCCACATCGTTGAGCAGCGCGAAGGTGGAGTAGTCCTTCAGCGCCTGCAGGTTCTCCTCCACCAGCAGGGAGTTGATTTTCTCCGCCTGCCCCACGTCTATCACGATATACCTGTCCTGCCCGTCTATCCGCAGCAGCTCCAGCAGCTTACGGACGTCCACATTGCTGTACAGCTCCTGCAGCTTCTGCTCCGTGTACACATTGTAAATCAGGGCCGGATCCTGATACTGCTCCGCGGTCAATGTGGACCCGCAGATGTCCCGCAAAAGCCCCTCTATGGAATCCGCGCTCCGCGCCGCCTCCTGCCGGGTCATGCCGAATTCCAGCAGCATGTCCTCCACATAGGCAAAGTAGGCCTCCATATATTCCCGGGTGTCCTCGCCCTCCACATACTCCTTGCCGATCAGAGTGTCCGCGTACATCATGTATACAGCGTACCTGCCGGAATCCGCCATGTCCTGCATGACGCTGTAGCCGCCCAGGATGCTGCTGAAGCCGTACTGTCCCCGTAGGCGCGCCAGGGCCTCCACGTACTCCTCTATGCTCGCTGCGTTCCGTATGCGGTCCATATGGGGCTGCAGCGGGCCCAGGCCTGTCTCGTTCCGGTTGTCCATATCGGAGACGCATTCGTACATATCTTTTATTTTCTGCTCGGAGCTGCCTTTTTCATAGGTTTTCCTGTCGTTTGCCAGCTCCCGGATGGTCTCCTCCATCTCGTTCCTGGCGGCGGCCTGAAGCTCCCCGAACCAGTCCCAGCCCGCCTCCGTGGGCTCAAGCTCAATCCTCGAAAGAATGGGCTGATTGATGAACGCATAGTAGTCGTCCCGTCCTCCGGTGTCCTTCCGGCAGCCCGTCATCTGCACGATCAAAAGCACCGTCATCAGCAGCGCCGCCATCCTCTTCCTCATGTCACGCACCTCGTCTCCTTCTCTCGGATTATGTATCCCGGTTTTCCCGCTCTCCGCTTTTTACGCTACTTCCAGCTTATACTGCATAACGCTGAATACTGCCTAATGCAATCATGCGATTGAACCGGTCAGCGTTATGCAGTCTGATTTCACGGCAAGTGAAATCGTTAAGCAGTATAATATAAAACGCCGCGGAATTCAATCATGAATTTCTGCAGAGCCGGCCTGAAAAAGGAGCCGTCCGCGCGCAGCCGACAGCCCCTTTCTTTGCAGCCATTCTTTTCTCAGCTATTTTCAGACTTCTTCCTGCATCCACACCCGCATCTGGTTCTCGCCCCGGTTGGCCCAGGCATAATAAGGGATGGCCGTCATCTGCGCTTTCTCCTTCACGGGAGGCTCCTCGCTGTACAACTCATCGCTGCCCACCATGCGGAGACCCTCAAATTTCAGCAGTACATTTCCTTTCAGCACGCCCTCCTCGCAGGTCACAGCCTCCGCCTTCAGCTCTTTGGGAATCCGCAGGCTCTGAATCAGCTCCCCGTTGTCCACGCCCTCGAAGCAGTAGACCACAGGTCCCCGCAGCAGGGCCACGCAGCCCGCGTCCTCCCGCACATGCTGGTTGGCGTAGGCCTTGCGCACCTCCATGGGGAACTCCACCTCTACTACATCTCCGTCTTCCCATCTCCTGGTGATGTAGGCATAGCCCTTCTTCACCAGCTTCTGCATGTCCAGCTTCTCTCCGTTCACGGTCAGGAACACCCGCCGGTCCTCCGGCTTCACATAATAAGGGATGTGGATGGCAAAGGTGAACGCCTCCTCCGTCTTGGGCGCGACGGTATAGCGGGTCCTCCCCTCCCAGGGGTAGCTGGTCTCCACGGTGACGTCCGCCTTCTCCAGCTGCGCCCTCTGCCCGATCATCAGGTGGGAGTAGATCGTGGACTCGTTCTCGCTCCAGCAGTACTGCCCCAAGGAGGTCACCAGCCGCACCAGGTTGGGCGGGCAGCAGGCGCAGGCGTACCAGCCGGGCCTTACCGGCAGGGAATGCTGATACCCGAAGAGCTTCCCGGACACTCCCGGCTCGCACTCAAGAGGGTTCACATAGAAATACTTCTTCCCGTCCAGCTGCATGCCGCTGATGGTGCTGTTGTACAGCTCCTTCTCCATGATGTCCGCGTAGGCGCCGTCCATCTCCATCTCCAGCATCCGGTGGGCGAAGAACACCATGGCGATGGAGGCGCAGGTCTCCGCGTAGGCCATGTCGTTGGGCAGCTCGTAATTGTTGGAGAAGGCCTCCCCCTCCGGGTTCCCGCCCAGGGCCCCGGTGATGTACATCTTCTTGTTCACCACATTGTCCCACAGGGTCCGGCAGGCCTGATACATCCTCTCGTCCCCGTCCGCCCCGGCCACGTCCGCCATGGCGGTGTACATATACAGGGCACGGACCGCATGGCCCACCGCCTCCTTCTGGTCGTAGATGGGCTCATGGGCCTGGTTGTAGGTCACGTCCATGGCCTCGATGCTGTACTGCCCCCAGTGCTGCCAGCCGCGCTTCAGCTTCTCCTGGTGGAAATAGTCCGGATTCTTCCCCCGCTCCTCCAGGAAATATTTCGCCATGTCCCTGTACTTCTCTTTCCCCGTGGCCCGGTAGAGCTTCATCAGGCCAATCTCCACCTCCTGGTGTCCCGGGATGCCGTGCTCCTTGTCCTCCTCGGGGCCGAAGCGGTCTATGATATGGTCGGCCATGCGCTCCATCACATGCAGGAGCTTATCCTTCCCGGTGACGTCGAAATAAGCCACGGCGGCCTCCATCATATGCCCGGCGCAGTAGAGCTCATGGCACTCGTGGAGGTTCTGCCAGCGGTGCTCGGGCTCCTTGATGGTGAAGTAGGTGTTCAGATAGCCGTCGGGCTGCTGGGCCTTCTCGATGATATCGATGATGTCGTCCGTCCGCTTCTCCAGCGCCGGGTCCGGCTTCACGGACAGGGAATAGGCCACGCCCTCCAGCCATTTCGCCAGGTCGCTGTCCTGGAATACCATCCCGTAGAACTCACCCTGGCTCAAGCCAGCGGCGATGCGGAAGTTCTCGATGGCGTGGCTCTTCGCCACCCCTGGCACTTCATCGTTCAGAACCTTTTCCTGGAAAGGGATGACTACATCGATGACTTTCTCCTGCATCCCGCTCCAGAATCCGTCCGCCACCTTCACCTGGCTGACATTTACCTCTTTTGCCGTTTTTTTCATGTCCATCCTCCATTCTGCCGCCAGGCGGCATGTATCCTTGCGGTCCGTCTCATATTCAGATGTGTACAAATACGAATATCTCCAAAACGGGAATTGCCTGTTCCCAAGAACTATGTTATCATTTTCATAAATAAACGCAACATACAGTTTTCAATGAAAGGTGGACAAATCATAGATGTTGTACCTGGTATCAGACGCCTCCAGGCCGGTCCGTTTCCTGTCCGCGGGCAATCTCAACAATGAGGACCAGTTCCTCCATTCCAAGCGCACCATCCAGTCCTATGAGCTCATCTCCGTCACCAGGGGCACCCTGCACATCCAGTCCGGCCAGAGGGACTATGCGCTGAGCCCCGGGCAGTTCGTGCTGCTGTTCCCCGGGGAATGCCATTTCGGCACCCGGGCCTCCCAGGGGGAGCTGGGCTTCTACTGGACCCATTTCCACTTCGACGCGGAAGTCAGCGCCGTCTACGAGGAACCCCCGGAGGCCGCCCTGTTCCCGGACGAGAGCCGCCCCCGGTACATCCTTCCGGAGACCGGCACGCTGTCCGCCAACAGCCGGGTCAATGTGCTGTTCGTGCAGCTCCTGGATCTGGCCAAGCGCTTAGGGAGCCTGTCCTCCACCCAGTGCAGCTATGCCCAGAGCACCCTGCTGCTGGAGGTGACCCATGAATGCTTCTTCCGCCGTCACCTGATGCAGCAGAACGAGAAAGTCCCCCTGGGCATCGCGGACCTGATGGAATGGCTGGAGCTCAATTTCGACACTGCCCTGTCCGTGGCGGGCATCGCGGAGAAGTTCGGCTACCATCCCTCCTACCTGACTTCCGTATTCAAGCGCTACAGCGGGTGCACCATCACCGAATATCTGAACCGTCAGCGCATCCGGGTGGCGAAGAACCTCCTGACCTCCACGCCGAAGCTGACCCTGGCGGAGATCGGCACCCAGGTGGGCATCGGGGACGAGAAATATTTCATGCGGCTCTTCAAGCGCTATGAGGGCGTCACCGCCACCGCCTACCGGGAGGCCTTTTCCAGGAAGCCGCTGAACCGGTAGGATTTGGCAAGGCCATCAGGGTCCTGGAAAAAGAAGCTTGCGTTATGGGTTCGTTCCATTATATAATGAGGGTGGCCCTTTGGGGCCGGGACTTCAAAAAACAGGAGGATGGATGACCATGCTGGAATTTCGATACGACACGCAATTGCTGATAGAGGGTGAAAATCTGGACGAAGATACGATTACGGATTATTTCACGGAGAACTTTAAGGGCGACTGTCTGCTGGCGGTGGGGGACGATGAGCTGATCAAGATCCATTACCACACCAATGAGCCCTGGAAGGTGCTGGAATACTGCGCTTCCCTGGGGGAGATCCATGACATCGTCATCGAGGACATGGACAGGCAGGCCAGGGGGCTGCAGGGCTAGTGCGCCGTTCAGCCCCGAAGCCATGAAAAGCAGGCTCACCCCCGCCCACGCGGGAAAATCGGAGAGGGGGATAATCAGTCCCCCTTCCACACCGCCTGGCATACCGTTCGGTACCAAGGCGGTTCAATCGTTTTCACGTACTTCTGTCTTGGCTCCCTAAAGCCTCCCCAGCTCATCCATCATCGCGCGCCTGTTCCGGTACTTGCCCCTCCATTCTGCCGCGATTTCTTCTGCCACTTTAGAACCTCCCGTTATCTTCTTCATTCTGCAAAGCAGCGCCACAAGCTGCCGGTACTTGCTTCTGTCGCCGGTGTGCATCGCCATCTTATCGACTTCCTCTTTGTATTTCTGCAGCAGTTCCCCGGGATAGTCCTTCTTCAGGACATCTTCATACTGTTGCAGCATATTCAGCCCCGGACTCCCCGTGACAAGTTCAAGCAGTCTGTCATACAGCTTTTCTTCTTTATACAGCTCGTCCGGGCGCACATGTCCCGGGAGATTCGCGAATACCTCTTCCCTTTTTTCCTTCCATTCCCCGGGGGGATATTGTTTCTTCAATTCCCTGTAGATATGCAGCTTCCCCGGGTCATCTTCCAGAACCAGCTTCCATAATTGCTTTCTGTACGCCTCCCGGTTCCCCTGTAAAAGAAAAATCTCTTTTTTCTGATTGCTGTACTCCGCTACCAGGCCCCTGTATTCTTTATCCAAAGCCATGCTCTCGTCCAGGGCTTCCAGAGCGTGCGCGTATTCTTTCTTTTTTGTGCAAAATTCTATGTAATACCGTCTTACCAAGGAATTGCGCCAATGCTTTCTGCAGAATTCCTCTATCAGGATTCCGGAATTTTTCTGCTTTTCAATCATTCCCAGATATCTGGTGGCCCATTTTCCCGTGTGGTAGCTGCCGCTCCAGCTGTCGCTTTGGAGCGATGACTTCTCTATCATATCTTTTATGAACTGCAGCTTAGGCTCCCTGAATTCCTTTTCCTGGAATTCCTCCATGATAACCTGCTCTATATATTCTTCCAGATAGTCTATGACGGAACCGTCCAGATGCTCCGTGAACCAGCGGAACATCTGCTGCTTTACATCCATGTCGGCTTTGGACAGGATCTCCCGCCAATACTGCTCTATCTCCCCGGCCAGCGTGCCGGTGCCGCCATCGGAGTCGTCCATGGCCACATCCCCTAAGACAGTAAACATGTGATTCATCAACGCAAAGGCGCTCATATAGTCTCCATCATCAACCATACGGCGCACATCTGCATCCAATATTTCGTCCAGCTCGGACAAGAAGCCGTCCGCCTCATAGTAACTGATAAAGCCGTCTCTTCCCAGGTATCTGTCCGTGATACGGTCTATCTGGCGGACGTACCTTTTTATGTCCTCTTTTGTCGTCCCTTTCTTCACCATGCCTCGAAAACGGAGCAGCAGCTTTTCATCTTCTTTCAAAAGCGATACCAGGTACGACCTTACCACGTCAATATCCGCTTCCCGGACAATTTCCTCGACGGAAATGGTCTTGGGGCTGTCGTCCTCTTCGGCTCCTCCCGACTCTTCCGCCTCCTGTCCCTCCTCAGACCATTGGTATAAGACCGCCGCCATATGCTTGCAACGGTTTCCGTCCTCAGCATAAGGGCAGGAGCAGTACATATCCACGGCTTCCCCGTTCCTGAGGGTAATCTCCACCTCATACTCCTCTGTCCCAATGACATCTGCCCTTATGCTGTCCGCGGCAATCTCCATGTTTTCCACTGCGTCATCACAATAATAATCGTATCCCCGTTCCAGGATCCGTGCCGCAAACAGTCTCTTCCAATTCATCTCTTCGCCCCTTCTTCCGGCAGAATCTTCCGGTATTTCTTTGGCAGACCATCCTGCCGGCTTTTGACTGGTCTGCGCAGGCGCGCCTACCTGTCCAGTATCATTTTTACCGCTTCCTTTAATGTGTCGCTGAAATCAGCCAGGTCATCGACTGTGATGACTTTAAGGCGGATGAGATCCGCAATATCGAAGACCGCGCTTGATTTCTCCCTCTCAATCATGACGCCCGGGGATTTTTTGTCTCTCCTGATCCGCCCTTCCAGCTTCCAGAATCTGTCGGAAGGATTGCCCTTATCCGAACTCAGCAGAGCTATATACTCCTTATTCAGGCGATCCATATAGTTTTCCTGCCAATCGGCTATTTTTTCTCTAAAAAGCTTCCAGTCGCTCTTTGATATCTCCATTTCAGGCTCCCCCTTTTTCTTTCTATCTACAGTATAATGGAAAGGTGTAGGAAATACAATACCGAGGCATCCAAATGATGTCTTTTGTGGAAAAGCAAGGCGAAATGTGGTAGAATGTCCCTAGTACCCCGATGCAGAAAGCCTTGAGCAATCAGCACTCGCTGTCCACCCCAGTACTGCGTTGTCATCGGTCGACGATGCCCCCGCATTGCCTCCTTCCTCCGCCTTGTCCTG
>NZ_CAPDXS010000013.1:0-13261 GCF_948601915.1 uncultured Acetatifactor sp.
GTAACTATTCAGCAGCCCCTTAAAATTACATGAAATCAAGAAAAAGTACTGGATCTTTTCCATCCTTTCTGATACAATATAAGCATCAAAACAAGAAGGAGGATGGTCTGGATGCCGTTCAATATAACGCAGGAATTTGTGCAGCAGCTGCTGGAACAGATTGCCCAGCTTACAAAGCAGGTCTCCGAACTGACAGCAGAGATATCTGAACTCCAGCAGGCCATCAAGGAACTGGAGGAGAAGAAGAACAGGAACTCCAAAAACAGCTCCAAGCCCCCTTCATCAGACGGCTATGCGAAAAAACCTGCAAGCCTCCATGGCAGGTCGGGTAGGAAACAGGGCGGGCAGGAAGGCCATGAAGGTGCCAACCTTGCCCAGCGCAGGCCTGACCGGATCGTAGGGTGCATGCCCTCAAAGTGCGCCAAATGCCCACGCAGAGACGAGTGCATGGCAAAAGCCAAGGTCACCGAGAGCCGGCAGGTCATCGATGCCGTAGTCACCACCGAAGTCGTACAGTATGACAGGTACCGGGTCACGGACTGCCCGCTGCATGGGTGGAGCCGTGACGGCCGCTTCCCTGAAGGGGTCAATGGCCCGGTCCAGTACGGCGCCAGCCTGCAGGCGCTTGTGGTGGCGCTGAACACTGTGGGTGCAGTCAGCATCGCAAGGACACATGAGATACTGGCGAACGTGTTCGACGTCCCCCTTTCAGCAGCCACGATAAAGTCCATGGTCTCCCGGTGCGCCGGGAGGCTCTGCGACGCCATATCGGAGATTGGCCGCCGCCTCATGGACAGCAGCGTGGACAACGCCGACGAGACCGGGATAAGGGTGGACGGAAAGCTCAAATGGGCACATGTGCTGTGCAATGGGAGGTACACCCTGATCCGCGTCCATGCCAAACGCGGATGGGAGGCCATGGAGGACATCGGGTGCCTGCCAAGGTTCCACGGCACCCTCGTCCATGACTGCTGGGCCCCGTACTGGAAGCACCCTGGAGGCATCACGCACGCGATATGCTGCGCACACCTCCTCAGGGAGCTGACAGGCATCGAGGAGGGCCACCCGGACTACACCTGGCCGACAAAGTTCAAGAGCCTCCTCCTTGAAATGAAGAAGGCCAGGGACAGGAGGGCTGAAAGCGGTGACATGGAGCTGAGCCGCTATTACCAGCGTAAATTCAGCAGGATGTACGATGGGGCCATCGAAACAGCCTATGAAGAGACCCCTGTCCCAGAGCCAGGGCCCGGGAAGAAGAAGGGGCGCAAAAAACGCGGGAAGGTCCTGGCACTTGTGGACCGCCTTAAGGAGCACAAGGCCGCAGTCTGCCTTTTTATAAAGGACTTTGCAGTGCCGTTCGACAACAACCAGGCCGAACGCGACCTGCGCATGACAAAAGCAAAGACCAAGATATCCGGCTGTTTCCGTACCCTGGATGGTGCGCAGGAATATCTTGACATAATGTCTTATGCAAGTACCGCAAGGAAGCTTGGCTACAACGCTTATATGGCAATCCAAAATGCGGTTTCGGGCGACCCTATGTTTATCTTTTCATAGGGGATGCTGAACAGTTACCGTGCATACATCGATGACATCCAACGCGCTCTTCGGTATCCTGCTGAAATACTCCCTGTTCTCCCATATATATCTCTCGTACCTCTTCCTGGATTCGCTGCATTTCATGATGCCCAGGACATATTTCAGATCCGAATCCATCTTCTGCAACGCCTCATCCGGAATATATACTGCTTAACGATTTCACTTGCCGTGAAACCAGACTGCATAACGCTGACTGGTTCATTCGCATGATTACATTAGGCAGTATTCAGCGTTATGCAGTATACCTCATGTGGATCAGATGCACGCGATAATCCGCAAACAGCTCCCTCAACTGCTCCGGCAGCAGACTCATGTCCACCATATCCGCCAGTGACAAGGGCTGCTTCCATCGCTTCCGTCCCCAATACAGCGTAAGGTTCAGGATCGGTTCAAGCCTGTCGCGCTTCCGGTATGCATACATGAAGTCGTCATCTTCCGTATATACCGAATTTTCCGCCCGATTCCTTTCCTGTATCCGCTCAATCCCGGCCCCATACTCCAGACTGTCCATCTCCATGAGCCTCCATGGAAAAATCAGGTTGACTGCATCCTGATTCTCCAGCCCCAGCCAGAAGCTATATCCTCCAGCCTTTATCCGTCTGATGACATCTCTCTGCCGAAAAGACAGCTTCCCCTTTGAGTTCCTGACGGCATAGAATCCATCGGCCGGCTCAAAGCTCCAGTCCTCTGGCAGCTTTTCTCCCAAATAATACTCCAGCACCGACCGTATCCGGTTCGGCTTTTTCATGTACACGTTCAAAGCATTGTTCGGTTCCCCCATCGTCCCGCCTTTCCGCAGGGACAGGAATCCGGCCCATACAGAACGCACGCGTTGCTCCTCCCTGCATATTATCCTGGTTGGTGTCAAGCAGGGAAGTTCTGAGATAATAGAATGTCAGACATCAAGTTCTGCCGGCATAGTCTGCCGCAGATTAGAATCTCCTGCTTATCGAATGAAAGCTATCATAGCTTCTGAACAATACTATAACACATTTGCAGGCCCGATACAATTGCCAATTATCATTTTTTCCTTTTTTCCGTTTTCCATCCTCTCTTTCGTTGGCGTCATTCAGCAACGCCAGACAGCAAAAACACCTGACAGGCCGCAACGCTCTGTCAGGTGCAATCATCTGCTATACATTATTTCTGTGTTTCTATCCCAAGCCTACGTCAGCACATAGCCTATCACATTCTTCTCCAGCGCGGAAATGCTTTCATACTCCTTCTGGACCTTGGTCCGAAGGGATCCGTCCTGTTCCTCCACCAGAATCACGGCATCGCATTCCGCCAGCATCTCCAGTGTGCTGGCATTGGCATTCATGCTGGCGCCTGTCATCAGCATAACGCTCTCCGGCAGTTGGGGCACGATTCTCTCGGTGAATTCCTCCAGCCTCCCGATGTCCACGGTGCCCGTCACCAGGAAAGTCCCTCCGTCCTTCGCCAGATTCGTTATGTTCGTGGCCACGATTCTGTAGGCTTCCTCCTCCGAAATCCGTTCCGTTCCGCTAAGCTTCGTCAAAAGCCCGTCCACACCTGAGAAAAGCTTCTTCTTCCTTTTCTTCGGAATGGCCCCCAGCATATAATAGCCATACCTTTCCTTCAGTTCCCTCTCGCCGCGTATCATGTCGCTGAACACATAGCCCAGGCAATAACAGAACACCAGGACGAACATCCCTCCCACAAAGCCGATGACGGCATACTTCGGGATGCTGAGCTCCTTCACCTCGCCCAGTTCCTTCTCTATCTCCTCAATCGCCTTCTGCACCTGATCTGCTGTCCGGCCTTCGGAATCCGTAGGTGCCGGCGCATCCGGCTGCGCCTGTTCCTTCAGCTCCGCCAATATATCCTTCTGCGCCTGCAGCCTTCCCTCTACCTCCGAACGCTCCTTCGGATAGACATTCTGGTCGTATATGGCGGCATAGCCGCCTGCCAAAGCACAAACCAGCACCGCAATCACCAAAACGGAACGCCACCTGTACAAAATGTGCAGCATCAAATCCTTCAGATCAATCTCTTCTTCATATCTCTGACTATTATCCATAGCAACCATCCTTTATGAAATATTTTTACATCGCCCCGTCCCGGCCGAACACTACCTTCACGGTCTTCAACAATATCCTGAAATCCAGCCCCATGCTCCATTCCGTGATGTACTTGGTGTCGAGCTTCACCACCTCTTCGAAATCCGTAATCTTGCTCCTGCCGCTGACCTGCCACAATCCGGTGATGCCCGGGCGTACCGCAAGCCTGGCCCGGTGGTGGGGTTCATACCGGTCCCACTCGTCTAAGGTAGGCGGCCTGGTTCCCACAAGGCTCATATCCCCCTTCAGCACATTGAAGAACTGCGGGAACTCATCCAGGCTCCAGTCGCGTATGAAGTTCCCCAGGCCCTTTTTCACGGTTCCGTCCGGCAGCACCCTGCATCCTATGATGCGCGGATCGCCCTCCAGCTTGAACATCAGGCCGTCTCCGTGCTGGTTCCTCTCCATCAGTTCCTTCTTCCGCTCCTCGGCATCCATGTACATGCTCCGGAACTTGTATATCCGAAACCGTTTGCCGTTCATTCCCACACGTTCCTGCGTAAAGAATACCGGACCCGGCGAGGCAATGAAAATCGCCGGCGCAAGCAGGACGAACAATACACCCGTGACAACACATCCCGCAATCCCGCCAGCGATGTCCATGGCACGCTTGGCGAACTGCTGCAGGGGCGTGGCGTAGCTGATGCTGGTGGTCAATACTGTATGGCCGCCTACATGGCCCACGAACTGCCGCATCCCGCCGCCGTCTTCTGCCCGGAACACGCTGACATGGACCACCACGCCCATCCCGGCCAGGCGTTCCACTAGCTGCTCCGGATAAGGCTGCTCCCGGGGCAATACCACCAAAGCTTCATCCACCCAACTGCGGCATACGGCATCCACCACATCCCCGGCTCCCGCCACCACGGGCACGCCGTCAATCTCGCCGCCGCGCATGTCCCTGTCCAGAACCGCTATCCCCGTTATCAGGAATCCCTCCGTGCCATGCTCCATGATATCCGCCGCACATTCCCGGGCCAGCTTGAAATCCGTCACCAGGAGAAGCGAACGCTGATCTGTCACCGCCCTGCGCCGTATCAGGAAAGCCTTCCAGAGGACTCTGAGGAAATAACTCATACAGACATATAGAACGCCCGTCAGATAGATGACGAACCGGGAGTAATCCGCGCTGGTCTGTGTCGTGAACAGCCCAGTAATGACCACTGCCTCCACCAGACACGCCTGTCGGATGGTCGCCCCGAACTCCTCATAGCGCCCCCGCCGCAATATGCCGCTGAAAGCCCCTGTCAGGAGCACCACGGCCACCTCGGCCAACAGGACGATTATACCGATTTCTTTGTACGCCTCGTCCCGGTAGGGGCTGGTGGGCCCCATACGCACCGCATAGGCCAGAAGAAAGGCCGCCTGTATGCAGAGCAGATCCAACACTATGAAATCAAGGTGTTTCAGCCATCCTCCGGCCTTTTTTCTATACATGGCCGCAACGCCCCTCTCTCTGGTAAACCCTTACCTGTCACAATCCCGCATCCTGCGCCGCGAGCTGCCGCCTTTTTCGTCCGTTTCGGAGGCTTACGGCGCAGGATGCAGAATCGTTTATCTGTTGCGGAAATCCGCAGCATACTTCCTTTTTAAACATCCTGCCCCCCCGAACCGGGAAGGGCAGGATAACCACATGTCAAAGGATTCTCATTTTATTTCTTTTATTTTAATACGTATAGCACATCCTGACAGCAGATTCTTACTGCTGATTAATCATGCATGATTAATCCCATGCTTATCCCTGCATGGGCAGGGCTTAAAACAGATTAGCCGTTGCAGCGAGCCTTCTTAGCGCAAACAACAACGCCAGCCAGGCACAGAACTGCCATCATGCCAGCTACGGGCAGAGTCTCACCGGTCTTAGGGGACACGGGAGCGCCTGTAGCAGTTGTGGTAGCGGGAGCGGTTCCCTCAACAGGGGGAAGGCCAGGCTTAACAGTACCATTGTCCTTTACTTTTACAAGCACAAAATCTGAAAAGCTTGGAATAGTCGCCTGATAACGCTTGTCAACATTATTCCAGACTACAGCAATCTCCCCTACGAACTTTCCATCCTTAAAATGGTACAGCACAAAGCCCTCACTTGCACCAAGAGCAGGTGTATCAGAAAACTGAATTGTGACCGGCTTTCCATCCCAGTTCGCGGGAGGAGTCAGCGAAAAAGAACCAACGATATCAATAATATCCTGTCCAGCACTCTTTGCAGATGCTTCAATATCCTTTGCCATGCTCTCTGCCACCTCTTCCGTAACAGAAACATCTGCATAAACAAAATCTTGAGGATACCAAACCGTTGCTCCGTCATCGGGATCAGGGGTTATGGGACTGTTGTCTGCAAAAGCAGTCATGCCAAAGGTCATAGCCAACGCAAGACCAAGCGCCAGCATTTTTGCAAATTTCTTCATTTTTTACATTCCTCCTTACCTCTTTCATGTGGTTATATCAAGCCTCTCAGCCTAATACCAAATTTTAAACATCTTTCCCTCCATGATTTACTCTATCTTCTCATAAAAGATATCCAAAATCAACCGGTAAAGCGCATCCTCATCCACCCAGAATTCCTCGTACTCCTCTCCCTTCGTGGTCTCCCCTTCCAGGACATGCATGTTGTCGCCATCAAAGCTATAATTCAGAATCTGTGTAGCGAGATATCCTACTTCATCCACCGAAATGTCCGTCACCATATATTTGCTCAATGTTCCATACAAAGATACAGGAAAAGTGACATCCTTCTTTAGCGCTGCCATCGCCTTGGCTGCATAGGCCATGATATACTGCTTCTGTCTCTGAAGCCGCCCTGCGGCAGTCTGCGCTTTTGTGATATCCCTATTGTGCAGATAGTAATAGGCATCCATCCCCTCCAGATGAAGCTGATCCCCTTCCGTAATTCGATATTCACCGAAATCCAAAGTCTCAATCGCCTGCAGATCAATGCCTCCGACTGCATCGTTAAGCAATGGAATAGCCCCCATATTAATAGCACAATACCCATGGATAGGCAGTCCATAAAACAGATTAGATACCGCCTGTACACTGCGTTCACAACTGAGTTCAGTACCATTTCCATATCCATGCTGGATAGCCAGCTGGGCTGTCATGGGACCCCAATAAATCCCCTCTTTGTTATATGCCTCTACCTCTGTCATGGTATCTCTGGGAATGCCAATGACAGTGATTTCTTTGCTCTGCGGATTCAACACCAGCAGGAAATTGGCATCCGACTGACCGCCTTCAATACCTTCTTCTACCTCCCGCACTTCCGACATCTTGTCAATGCCCATAAAAAGAAACGTCAGCACATCCGAATTATATCGGTAATGAACTCCCTCGAACCGGAAGTCCCCCTCCTGCCAGTCTTCGTCCTCCACATCAGCACTGCCGCCCAAAGCCACAGCCATGTCCGATAACGTAGAAATCATTTGCCCGTCATCTGCCCTGCTGTAGAGACTGTTCTTACCGGATATCTGCAACAAAAGGAAGGATATGGCAATGACGAATATCACCACCACCACGCCCAACAGCAAATTGAACAGGACACGACCCACCCGAACCTTCTTTACTGCTGTTCTTCCCCCTGCGTCCCTATTCCTCGCTGGCATTCAATAGCACCCCCTGTACAACGAAACGGTTATTCGGCTTCGTGGATATGCAGGTGGACAATGTCAGGATACGACCATCCCCATCCACTTCTACATCCTCCCTCAGGACGCTGCCCATAATGCGGGCATCCCTGACTTCATCTATATACTGTTCAAATACTCTCTTCTCCTCAAACCAGTTATGGGCATAGAGGATATGCTCATCCGTCGTCTCATGTGCCGTAAATATCTCGTATACCAGCAGGCTGTCCGGCGTATAGATATAAACGTAAGGATGGGATTCCATATATTCACTGTCCGCATACTTGTGAAGCCCCGCGAACATGCTGCCATCCTTCATATTGTGGCCGTACACCACCGTCACAGGATCCGTAAAATCCTTCGCATTGTAATCTTCCGTATAGATACATCCCGGATAGCCTCTGCTGCCGTCCAGATTGTAATTCAAATAGTATGTATTGTCCGTAGGGTGCTGCAGAATCGGATAATCGACCGCGGTATCCGGTATATATATCCATGCGTAGATATCCTTATTGACAGTCTCCTGCAGATTGTCGAAGTCAACCTGCTTTTCCGGAACGGGGATACCCATGTCTTCCAGCGCCTTCAGGGGGTCAACCTCCTCTTCAGGCTCTTCTTCCGATGCCTCGCTGCCCTCGCTGCTTTCTGCAGAGGGCTCCGGAGTCTCTTCCAGTACGACCTTCGTAGTCTGCTCCGCCAGGCTCTCATACTGATCCTCCGCATCTTCCTGCTTGGCCTTCCCCGCGCAGGCTACCACCGTGCACACGATTGCTGCAACGAGGAACGCCATGCTCGCTATCTTCCAGATACGCGCCCTGTTGCCACCCGCATCCTTGTCATTCTTCCTCATGTCCAAGCAGTCCTCCTTTTGAATCCTCTCTTTTCACAATGTCTCTTTTATTTTATACTTAATGCGCCCATAATGCAAGTCCCATTTCACAATTACCATTTTTTTAGTAATTTTGATAGTTTTCCAAATGGTGTGTCATATATTTTGCTATAAATGACCGTTTAATTCGACTTTTTTGCCTATATTCCGCATCTTTTCTTTGAAAAAACTGACCTCTACCCCCCCGTATCGGTCTGCACCGGCATATTGAACAATCCTCAGCCTTCTCCGGCCTTCTCCACCCGGCTGATTGCACTTTTTTCCATGGGAATACGGCAGTTCTTGTTGCTGCCGAACTCCACGATGACCATGTCGTCCTTCATGTCGATTACGACTCCGTAGAAGCCGGATGTGGTCAGCACCACGTCCCCGATTGCCAGCGACGCCAGCATGGCCGCCACCCTTTTCTTCTCCTTGTTCTGAGGGCGCATCAGGAAGAACCACATCGCGCCGATAACCACAGCGTACATAAGCAGCATGCTGATCAGTCCGGCTCCCCCGGCCCCTGCCGCGTCAGCACCAGTCAATAATATACCCATCTTTCCTCCATTCTAACGTCACGGTAACCAGACGTTCGTAGCTTGTCTAAATAAGTATGATACACAATAAAAGCCAATCGGTCAAGGGGCTGACCGGATTTTCCTGACCTTTTTCCGAAATCCCGGTCAATCCTGCATCGCCATCCCCTCCAGCTTCCCCTTCTTATACGCCGCGAATCTCCCCTCGTCCAGCGCGTTCCGCACCTCACTCATCATCGTATTATAAAAATACAGATTATGCAGCACGCACAGACGCATCCCCAGCATCTCCTTGGCCTTCAGCAGATGCCGGATGTAAGCCCTGGAATACCTCCGGCAGGCCGGGCAGCCGCAGCCCTCCTCGATGGGCCTGTCGTCCAGCTCGTACTTGGCGTTGAACAGGTTTATCTTCCCGCGGTTGGTGTACAGATGCCCGTGTCTGCCGTTCCGGCTGGGGTACACGCAGTCGAAGAAATCCACGCCCCGCTCCACGCCCTCCAGGATATTGGCCGGCGTGCCCACGCCCATGAGGTATGTGGGCCTGTCCTGGGGCAGATGCGGCACCACCTCGTCCAGAATATGGTACATCTCCTCGTGGGTCTCTCCCACGGCCAGGCCGCCCACCGCATAGCCGTCCAGCTCCATCTCCGATATCCGCTTCGCGTGGTCTATGCGGATGTCCGGATATACGGCTCCCTGATTGATGCCAAAGAGCAGTTGCCTTCGGTTGATCGTATCCTCCAGGCCGTTCAGACGTGCCATCTCCCGCTTGCAGCGCTCCAGCCATCTGGCCGTGCGGTCCACGGAGGCCTGCACATATCCCCTGTCCGCCTTGCTGGGCGCGCACTCGTCAAAGGCCATGGCGATGGTGGAGGCCAGGTTGGACTGGATGCGCATGCTCTCCTCCGGCCCCATGAAAATCTTCCTGCCGTCCACATGGGAGTTGAAGTACACCCCCTCCTCCCTGATCTTGCGCAGCCCCGCCAGGGAAAATACCTGGAAGCCGCCGGAATCCGTAAGTATGGGCCTGTCCCAGGACATGAACTTATGCAGTCCGCCCAACTGCTTCACCACCTTGTCCCCGGGGCGCACATGCAGATGGTAGGTGTTGGAGAGCTCCACCTGGGTCCCTATCTGCTCCAGATCGGATGTGGCCACCGCCCCTTTGATGGCGGCCGCGGTTCCCACGTTCATGAACACAGGGGTCTGAATCGTGCCGTGGACCGTCACAAGCTCTGCGCGCTTCGCCCTTCCTTCCTGCTTTAAGATGCGATACATCTTTCTCTCCTCCTTGACGACTCTGATAGTTTTCCGTAATGTTCACCCTATTCCGTGGCATCCTGTCCCGCACCGCTGCGCGATACAGCGCTCCGTGGCGCCCCGCTTTGTGCCCCGGCATTTCTGCGGCCCACGGCATAGAAATCGGCAATATAATCCATCCGCGCGGACATGTTCAGCAGCATGGCGTCCAGCACCGTCAGCGCCGTCATGCACTCCAGCACCACCACGGCCCTGGGCACGATGATCGGGTCATGCCGTCCCTTGATATGGACCTCGATCTCCTCCCCTGACCGGTTCACTGTCCGCTGCCCCAGGAAGATGGAAGGGGTAGGCTTCACCCAGGCCCGCACCACCACGGTATCCCCGTCGCTGATGCCCCCCAGGATGCCGCCCGCGTGATTGGTCATTTTTACTATATTTCCGTCTTCCGCATGGAAAGCGTCATTGTTCTCGCTTCCCCGCCTGGCAGCCACCTGAATCCCGTCGCCGATCTCCACGGCCTTCACCGCGCCGATGGACATGACGGCCTTTGCCAGGTTCGCGTCCAGCTTCTCGAAGACAGGATCGCCGATTCCCGCGGGAAGCCCCTCCACGACGCATTCCATGCAGCCCCCCACGGAATCCGTCTCCCGCTTCGCCTTCTCCAGATATTCCACAGCCGCCGCGTCCGCTGCCGCATCGGGCATGGCCGTGGGCGTGCGCAGGCTCACCGCCCTGTCGAAGGAGCCCATATCCGCCTCTATGGGGCCGATGGAGCGGGTATAGGCCCACACCCGCACCCCAAGCCGCTCCAGAATCTTACAGGCCACGGCCCCGGCCGCCACCCGCCCTACCGTCTCCCTGCCGGAGGAGCGCCCGCCGCCCCGGTAGTCCCGGAAGCCGTATTTTTCGTCAAAGGTATAGTCCGCGTGGCCCGGGCGGTAATAGGAGGCTATCTCGCTGTAGTCCCTGGAAATCTGGGAGGTGTTTCGCACCATCAGGGAGATGGGCGTCCCCGTGGTCCTGCCCTCGAACACGCCGGAGAGAATCTCCACCGCGTCGTCCTCCCTGCGCTGGGTGGCGATGCCGCTGGAGCCCGGCTTGCGCCTGTCCAGATACCGCTGGATGTCAGCCTCCTCCAAAGGCAGCCCCGCAGGACAGCCGTCGATGACCACCCCAAGAGCCTTTCCATGGGATTCCCCCCATGTGGCGATTTTAAAAACTGTCCCATATGTCGAACCGGCCATTTTCCCTCCTGTCCTCTCGTTCAAGAAAAATGGGCTGCCGCTTCAAGCAACCCATCCAATCTCATAGTTTGTGGAACGTAATGCAGTTCGGCACGTCCACCTTGATGGGCGGCCCGTTCATGATCATGGTCCCCTGCTCCACATTTACATGGAAGAAAGTCATGCTGTTGGACTCATGGTTCAGGGATACGAGGAACTTATTGTTGGGGAACAGGCTGGCATCCTTCGGATACTCGCCTCCCACAGGAAGCTCGAAAATCTCCCTGAGATGCCCCGTTGCCTCATCCACCTCGTACAGCACCACGGAATTCGCCCCGGCATTGCTGCTGAGCAGGTATTTATGATCGTCGGAGAATGTCAGCGCGCTGGCCGCATTGAAGCTCCCCATCTCCTGTTCGCAGGTGGACACTGTCTGGAGCTTCTCAAAAATCGGCTGTCCGCTCTTCTCCTCATAGGAGAACACATCGATGCTGCATTTGAATTCATTCACGATATAAATATAGCGGCCGTCCCTGGAAATCTTGATATGTCTGGGATTGGCGTCCAGCTCGCTGTGGACGATGTCCGCCAGCGCCACCTTGCCCAGTGTCGGATCGAAGCGGTACACCTTCACATGGTCCATGCCCTGATCCGCCACCAGCAGATATCTGTTGTCATGGGTCATACGGGCGCAGTTGATATGGGGCCTGGAATTGCGCTCCGCGATGATGCCCAGCCCTTTGTGGTAGATTTCATCGGTAATGTCGCCTACGGATCCGTCTTCCGCCAGCTTCAGCACCGTCAGCTTCCCGTCGTGATATCCCGCCACGAAGAGGTACCTGTCGGTATAATCCGTGGCCAGATAACATCCCCGCATGCCGTTGTTGGACGCGAAATTGATGAACTCCAGGCTGCCGTCCTTCAGGATGCGATAAGACTCCACCCCGAAATCCGTGATGGAATACAGATACTTCGCATTGTGGGAAATCGTCACATAGGAAGAATTGGTGATCTCCACCTTGTCCTTCTCGATGAAACGTCCCTTTTCCATATCCACATCATATATCTTTATTCCATTTTTGTCTCCCTGCGTATAGGTGGAGACATATGCCACATACTTGTCTTTTTCCATGCTTAAAACCTCCGTTCCCCGGCACATGTCCCTATTATAGCATAATCATTTCCGCTTTTAAATACCTTTTCCAAAAAAAGGACGAACAAAAGGCGGTCAACCTCCATGGGGACCGCCTTTCACCGCTCTTATCCCATTCCGCAGACGGGCTTACTGCTCACATCCACAGTCCTCGCCATTGTCCCTGCGCGGGAACCTGGGATAGTCCTGCCACGGAGGGGGAATGATGCCGGACGAGGGCGCGTCGCACCCGCACTCCCGCTCCTCCCGGGCGCAGCCGCAGGGCTCAGGCTCGCAGCAGGGCCTTTCCCTCCCGTCGTCCCGGCCTCCGCAGCCATCATTGCGGGGCTCGCAGCAGGGCTTTTCCTTCTCATGGCGGTGGTGCCGATGCTCATGGCAGCCGCCCCGTTCCGGTCTGCCGCAGCAGTCCATTCCGTTCCCGCAGCCATTCCCACAGCCGCGGCCATTTCCACAGCCGCCGCAGCAGCCAAGCAGTAACAGCAAAAATATACAGTTCATATAATTCTCCATATGATATATTTATGGTATCATATGCGAATTTACGTCAATCCGTGCCAGTTCACCCTCTCCTCTCCGCCACATACATGGCGATGCTCCTGGGCGGCACCTCCCGCAGGAGACATTCGCCCTCCCGGCCCCCGTCCTGCCGCATGCTTTCCGGTTCCGTGGAGAACGCCAGCTCCCATTCCATCCCCCTGGGGAGCTTGGGCAGCGCCAGGGCATGGCTCTCCCAGTGCATGTTCATGGCCAGATACAGGAACTCGCCGTCACGGCTTTCATCGGCCTGGGCGTACTTTCCGCACAGCATGATGCCCACATGCCTGTAATTCCCCTCCGTCTCCGGCCTCCAGGCATACTGTCCGTGATAGGACATGTCCGGATAGCCGCAGGCCAGGGTATCCATGAGGCATAGCT
>NZ_CAPDXS010000013.1:13271-38388 GCF_948601915.1 uncultured Acetatifactor sp.
GATTGCGCCGCCGAAAACCCGCCAGCATCTTCCAGAACCCGTGGAGATCCGCATTCCGTTCCATGCCCCTCCAGTCCAGCCAGGTCACCGCGTTGTCCTGGCAATATGGGTTATTGTTCCCTCTCTGGGAATTTCCGAATTCATCCCCCATGAAGATCAGCGGCGTGGATTGGGAGAGCAGCACCAGGCACATGGCATTCTTCATCTGCCGGAGCCTGAGCTCACGGACGCTGCGCCTACGTGTAGCGCCCTCGTCGCCGCAATTCCAGCTGCAGTTGTAGTCGCTCCCGTCCCTGTTCCCCTCCCCGTTCTCTTCATTGTGCTTATAGTCATAGGATACCAGATCCGCCAGGGTAAAGCCGAAATAATTGCTGATATAATGAACCGCGCCTGCCTTCTGCGGGATATGGCGCATATGATAGAGCACGCTGCCCAGCATGTTCCCATCGCCCTTCAGGAACCTGCGCATGTCGTAATACCACGCGTCGTTGTACTCGGCGATATGGGGATACCGGGGCTGCTGGTTCCTCTCATAGATGCCGTCCGCGTCAAAGCCATAATGCCACAGCTTCGTATCCGCCAGCACATCGTCCCTTGCCAGCATGTCCACAGGCAGATCCTCCCCCAGCAGATGGAAGCCGTCCACATGGTACTCCAGCACCCAGAAGCACAGGATTTCAAGAATCTCCCTGCGCTTTACTTCCTTTGGAAAATAGAACTGCATCACCAGCTCCATGCCGTTCCCATGGAGCGCCTTTACCATCTCCCTGAACTCCCCCGCGGCATCGCGGGACGCGGCATAGGCCGCTTTGGGCGCATAGTAATAGCCTCTCTTATAGCCCCAGTAGTTCAGCTCCTTCCCGGCAGGCCGGGCGGCCATAGCGGCTTCCATCACATGGGGCGGCTTCCCGGAAGGCTCCTCTTTCAGGGGAACCTCCATAAATTCATAGGCGGGCTGGAACTCCAGGGTCGTGACGCCTATCTCTTTCAGATAGGGAATTTTCTCCTTCACTCCCGCAAAGGTGCCCCTGTGAGCCACATTTGAGGAGGCGTGCTTCGTGAACCCTCGCACATGCAGACAGTAGGCAATCACCTGACTGTACGGAATCCGGGGGAAAACATCCCCCTCCCAGTCGAAGCCTTCCGTCAGGAAGCCGGCCTTCATGTCCTCCGCTGTGCGCGCCTTCCCATAGGGAATCCGTTTCGGGAACACACGCCCTCTTTCGTCAGGCACCAGGCGCTCCCCTTCATAGAACAGGTAGGCGCAATCTTTCGTGTCTATGCCCTCCACCGTCCTGCAATACACATTGCCGATCCTGTCCTCCCCGGCAAAGGGAATCTTCTCCGACAGGATGCCCGTCTGCCTGTCGTACAGCAGGATTCCACAGGACTCTTCCCTGGACACGAAGGAAAAACGAACTCCACCGCCCTCTATGTGGGCCCCTAAAGGGTACGGCTGCTTATGCGAAAATGTTTTTGTCATCGCTCCCCTCCATATTCCGTTATCTGCACAATCTGCACAATACACTGCCCGTTACGTACTTGTGATTATATCACACCACCGGAACAATAGAAAGAAAAAATGTATTTTCCGACATATTTTTATTTTGAAAAGGTGCAGAGCCCTGAATCATCCTGATGACTCAATAAAGACTTTGCACCTTCGTTATGGTAGATATTTAGTTGTAGAACCGGTTATTCCTTGATTCTGTCGATGTCTGTCATGTTGACGCCTGCGACATTCAGCAATGCCTTCAATGTCAAATACTTTTCTTTGAGTTTTGCATATGTCTCTGTTGCATTTTCTTTTTTTGCCAAAAACATATACTCCTGAATTTTCTCGAAATCATCAAGGGCCTGTTTTGTGACTTCAATCCCGGATGGCATATAATCACCTCCCACTTATAAACGCGCCGTCTGTGTGTATCTGATGCTTCCATTATAACAGCCCTTCGACAAGGTGTAAAGCCTTTATTCGGCTGTCAATATGAACCGTTGTCGATATGACCCGCACCAGCGACCCGGCAACTTTTCTTCCAGCGGCCGGATTCTCTGCTTGCGCTGTGGCGGCAAGTCGGGTATAATAGGGGCAGAGAGGAGGTTTTTCCATGGGAAAGAAAAACGACTACGAAGATGAGGAGATGACTGTGGAGCTGGAGCTGGACGATGGTTCCGTAGTCAACTGTGCAGTGATCACGATTCTCACAGTGAAAGAAAAGGACTACATCGTGCTGCTCCCCATAGACGAGAACGGGGAAAATCAGGACGGCGAGGTCTGGTTCTACAGCTACAGCGAAAATCCCGATGACCCCAACGAGGAGCCCGTCCTGGATTACATCGAGGACGACGACGAATACGAAATCGTGGCGGAGGCTTTCGACGAATATCTGGACAGCTGTGAATTCGATGAGCTGACGGAAGAATCAGATACCTAGTACACCAGTGCATGAATCCTTGAGCAATCAGCGCCCGGGAATTCATGCACCGGTGTAACAGCCGTGAGGGGCGGGGCATCCGATTCTCGCGGCATTCGCCAACTGGCCAAGCCAACGCTTTGTTGGCTTTGCAGGCAACGGCCGCTTGGCTCATTGCTCGCGGGAATAAAGGGGATTCAGGAATCTGGACGGCTGCCTGGGGCGTTCCTTCGTACCGGTAAGGTAGGAAAGCTCCAGGTTCTTTTTTGCCCTGGTCATGGCCACATAGAAAATCCTGCGCTCCTCTTCCACAGCGCTTTCCTCCGGCATGGTCCCATGGGGGAAGATCTTCTCGTTGCAGTCCGGAATCCATACCCTGTCGTACTCCAGCCCTTTGGCCCCGTGCACGGTCAAAAGCTGCACCGCCGGTTTCCCCTCCTGCTGCCTGTCCTGAGGGCCTCTGCGCTGCCTCCCCTCCTCTTTTGCCTGTTCCAGGGTCCTGGCGTATTCCTCCTGGAAGCGGGTCCATTCCTCCACATCGGCATAGGAGGCCGCGTCCTCCTTCAGCCATTCCAGAAGCTCCTGCCACTCCTCCCTTTTCTCCGGTTCTGTCCTGGAGAGGTCTCTCAGATACTGCTCATACCCCATCCCTTTCAGGATGAAGCTCACCGCCAGGCGCAGGGACCGTCCCCTGATGCCCAGAAGCTGCTTTTCGAGGCAGGTCAGCCTTTCCTTCGCCTCCCGCCTCTGCCGCTCCGCCATCTCCACCCTGTCATAATACTCCCGCATCTTCCCGAAATCCACGGTTCCGGCCCCCACCGCTTCCCGGCTGATGTACCGGGAGGGCCTGTTCATGACCTGGAGCATATGCTCCCTGCTCCCCTTCCCGCTGGCCAGCCACAGATAGGCCATGATGTCCTTTACGATGAACTGTTCGTAGATGCTGGCGGCCCGCTCCTTCATCTCATAGGCGATGCCCGCGGCCTTCAGCCTGGCGGCAAAGCCCTGCATATAGGAATTTGTCCGGAACAGCACTGCGCAGCTCTCCCCCGTCTGCAGCCCAGCAGCAATGCTCCGGCACAGATATCCGTACTGGCCCTCCCTGTCCGGGAAGGCATGGAGGGCCACCGGATTCGGGCCCTCCGGATTCCCGGGCTCCGCGGCGGCCCGCAGACGCTTCAGGAACCTGTCCCTGTTCTCCTCGATGACGGACAGGGAGGCCTGCACGATCTCCGGCATGCTCCTGTAGTTCACGTCCAGCAGAAGCTGCCTGGCCCCGAACTCTGTCTGGAAGCGCTTGAGGCATTCCGGCCGGGAGCCCCTGAAGCCGTAGATGGCCTGGTCGTCGTCCCCCACGGCGAAGATGTTGTAGGGGTCTGCCGCCAACAGCTTTACCGCCTCGTACTGCACCGGATTGATGTCCTGGAACTCGTCGATCAGGATATGCCGGAACCGGTTCTGCCAGTAGCTCCTGACGGCCCCGTCCTCCTGGAGCAGCCGCTTGCAGTTGTACAGCATATCGTCAAAATCCAGACGGCCTGTCCTCTTCACCGTCTGCTCATAGTCCCGGCAGACGGCCTCGAAATCCTGCTGCCACACGGCAGGCGCTTTGGCGGCGGCAGCAGGCATATCCATGGTGTTCTTATAGTAGCCGATGGCGGACAGTATCTGGGCGGCGTCCTCGCTCAGGGCATTCTGTCCCTGTCCGCCCTGGGCCGCATGCTCCCGGCTGTTCTCGTATGTCTTTAGTATGGGGATGATCAGATTTTTCTTCTCCGAATTTTTCAGCAGCTCGCCTGATTTGAGCGCTTTGGATTCTTTCAATATGTGATAAAAGATGGAATGGAAGGTTCCGAAGTTCACCGGATAGAACACAGGGCCGCCATGACCGGCAGCGCCTGCCATCTGCTGGAACCGGTTCTGCATGGACAGGGCGGCTTCCTTCATGAAGGTAATCACCAGGATTCGCTCCGGCGGCACTTTCTGCTCCAGCAGGTACAGGATGCGGTTCGTAATGGTGTAGGTCTTCCCGCTTCCCGGCCCCGCAAGGACAAGGCATGGCCCGCGCAGATGCGTGATCGCGTTCTTCTGTGGTTCGTTTGCGCTGCTTAAATCCATAATTCTCTCCTTTTTCGGCTTTTTATTCCTTTTGATATGATGAGTTTTTCTATTTTGATGGGAATGCCCAGACAGGCGGCAAAATCGTGATTTCCGGTCAGCCCATGGCTGCATGATGAGCATATATTGGTCTTTCGTTGTAGTTTCATGCGAGTTTCATTGATGTACCGTATAAGAGGATGCCTGAATGATGATGCAGATTCGAAATGATAGCCCGTAAAATCTACAGCCCGTGACAGATGGCTGCCCGGAGGCCCCCGGTCTCGGAGGGCCTCCTCCCGGACGGCAGCTCATTGCGCCCGTTTATTTCTACAGTCCACGGGAATTTGTTGCCCCGTGCGATGCTTACTGCGCTTCCACAGCCGCCTGCAGCAGCTCGATGCCCCTGCGGATCCGCTTCAGGGACTCCTCCCTGCCCAGCACCTCCATGATTTCCGTGGCGCCCGCAGGCGTGGTCTGTTTGCCGGATACGGCAGTGCGGATCGGCCACATCACATAGCCGTTCTTCACGCCCTTCTCCTCCACGTATTTCGCCAGCGTCCCGTACAGTGCGTCATTGCTGTAGTCCTCCTGCTCCTCCAGTCTGGGCAGCAGCTCTGTCAGCACTTCCAGGGATGACTGCGCGTTCGTCTTCATCTTCTTGTGGGTGTACATGGCGGTATCGTACTCCGGCAGCTCCTCAAAGAAGTCCACCATCCCGGCGATGTCGGGAAACACCTCGATGCGGGTCTTCACCATGGCGGCAATCTTTTGCAGGTCGAAATCCCTGGTCAGGGCCTTTTTCAGGTACGGCTCAGCCATCTCATAGAACGCGTCAAAATCCATGGCCTTGATATACTCGCCGTTCATCCAGCGCAGCTTCACGATGTCGAACACAGCGGGAGATTTGCTGATTCGGTGATAGTCGAACTTCTGAATCAGCTCCTCCAGGCTGAAGATCTCCCGGTTCTCCTCCGGGCTCCATCCCAACAGAGCGATATAGTTCACCACCGCTTCCGCCACAAAGCCCTGCTCCATCAAATCTTCGAAGGAGGAATGGCCGCTCCTCTTGGACAGCTTTTTATGATTCTCGTCAGTGACCAGGGGCAGGTGCACATATTTCGGCGGCTCCCAGCCAAAAGCTTCGTAAAGGCGCACATATTTCGGCGAAGAGGACAGATATTCGTTCCCCCTCACCACATGGGTGATGCCCATGGTATGGTCGTCCACCACATTGGCGAAATTGTAGGTGGGATAGCCGTCAGATTTAATCAGAATCATGTCGTCCAGTTCCGCATTTTCCACCGTTATGTCGCCATACAGCTCATCGTGGAACGTAGTGGTTCCCTCCGACGGATTATTCTGCCGGATGACAAAGGGCCTGCCGGCTGCCAGATTCTTCTCAATCTCCTCCCCGGACAAGGACAGGCAGTGCTTATCGTAGATGGTGATTTCTTTGCCCTCCACCACTTCTGTCTTCAGAGAAGCAAGCCTCTCCTTGTCGCAGAAGCAATAGTAGGCTTCCCCCTTGTCGATCAATTCTTTGGCATACCTGGTATAGATGCCGGTCTTCATCCTCTCGCTCTGCACATAAGGCCCAAAGCCTCCGTCCTTGTCAGGCCCCTCATCATGCTGCAGGCCCACCTGCTCCAGCGTGCGGTAGATGATTTCCGTGGCACCCTCCACAAAGCGCTCCTGATCGGTATCCTCGATGCGGAGCATGAAGTCGCCGCCCTCATGCTTCGCTATCAAAAACTCGTACAAAGCCGAACGAAGATTGCCTACATGCATTCTTCCCGTAGGGCTGGGCGCATATCTTGTTCTGATTTTCATGGTCGCTTCCTCTTTCTACAGTTAATCATGTACCTATTTTAGTACCTTTTGGACAAAACTGCAACCACATTTTACACTACACGCCAATAATACTTTCAGGAAACCACCGCGAAAGACCGACAGCCCTATATGCCCGCCATGGACAGATTTGTCAATTCCGGCGCTCCTGCATAGAATAGTAGACCCACATATGCTTGATCTGCCACTCCAGCCTGCGGAATTCCCATTTCTCCCTGCTGCGGGCCACGCAGTTGGAGTCGTTGACGAAAAAGCCCTCCGAATCGTATCCGTAGATGACCACGAAATGTCCCCCTGCCGTGAAATCCCCCTGGCTCATGGAGCAGATGATGACGCCTCCCTTATCCAGGGCATTCTTCATGGCCTGCTCCGAGGCGGCAGGCTGCTCCACGCTGACCCCGCAGGTCTCCGGGAACTCCTCCAGCAACGCCCATGCCGTGCCGGTGCCCATGACATAATGGCCATTGTCCATGCTGTACCTGGCCACGGCATCCGGGGTGATGCTCTCATCCCCCAGCAGATAGTACATGGCCATGGACACGCAGGTGGGCCCGCAGCCGGACAGGCCGATATTGTCGTCCCCGTAGCTCTCATATCCCCACCTGGGATCCCACTGCAGGAAAAGGGGATAGTCCTGGCTCCGCTCCAGCTCCGACAGGCCCGTATAGGACGGCCTTGCGTCTCTGTCCAGGGAATTCATCACGAAATCAGCCATCTCCGGATTGTTGGCCAGGGCCTTGAGCATGTCATCGGAGTAACGGGAATGCTGCTTGTAGATTTCCGCGATCTGCTCATTGTCCTGGGACAGCTCCTGCAGGCAGACCAGCACCTCCTCGGGGCTGCGGTCCATGGGCATGTCCACCTGCGCAAGGCCGCACTGGCTCACATAGTCCACGATGTCGTCGCCGGTTTCCGATCCCGCGGAGCCATATGTGGGATTCGGCACATCCTCCCGGGTCTGGGACTCCGTCTCCGGGACGCTGTCCTCCTCCCGGACGCTGGACGCTGTCCGGTTCACCGTCTGATCCAAGGTCCTGTCCAATCCACCGATCCGGTATCGGAGATCCAGCAGGAGCAGCAGATTCGCCCCCAGAAGCAGACAGAGAATCAGAAAGCAGATTTCCCTGCGCTTTTTTGCCGCCCCCCGCTCCCGCATCCGACGGGGCAGCGGCCTGCCTGAGCCCTCTGTGCGAAAAGGCCTTCTCCTGTAGGCTCCATCTCCTCTGTATGGCCTTCTCCCACGGAGTTCATCCCTTCCATAGAATCCATCCCCGCCGTACGGCTCTCTTTCCTCATATGCTTCCCTGCTGTTGTATCCCCTGTCGTCCCTCACGCTCTTCCTCCATCTGTCACAGTCCGGCCCTTTTACGCTGTGGTTCCTCTTTTCCATAGAATGCCCTTTTCCGTGGTCTTCCTATCTTTCTATAACGAGAATACCCTATCATTGTTACAGATTTTCCACATATCTGTATCATAGTTGTAACGAAAAGCCCCTGCGCGGCAGATTGATACAGGAAAATCTTACGGAAAAACCCGCCGTATGTATACTGCAGACCGCCAGGATTTACAGTGGTGTCCCTGGGAAAGTGCCTGGCTGGCGGTCTGCAGTCGGGTTGCACTGTAAAGTCAACCGGTGCGCAGTATAAAATGGGCTGTGGGGAAATACCCCCGACAGCCCATCATACGGCTCAGTTCCAGAGATCATTTTACCAGGCGCACGGTCTCCCTGGCGATGGCGAGCTCCTCATTGGTGGGGATCACCATGACCGTAGTGCGGCTCTCGGGCGTGGTGATCGCGATGTCCTGGCCCCGCTTCCCGTTGGCCTCCTGATCCAGCTCCACGCCCAGGTAGCCCAGGTATTCGCAGACAGAGGTGCGCACCAGCGGCGCGTTCTCCCCTATCCCCGCGGTGAAGCAGATGACGTCCACGCCGTTCATGGCCGCCACGTAGGAGCCGATGTACTTCGCCACCCGGTAGCAGTAGGCCTTCATGGCGCGGACCGCATTGGGATCCCCCGCGTTGTAGCCGTCCTCCAGGTCGCGGAAATCCGAGGAGAGATTGTCCGAAAGGCCCAGCACGCCAGATTTCTTGTTCAGCACGGCCATGACCTCGCCGATGTTCCTCTCCTCCTTGTTGGCCAGGAACTCGATGATGGCCGGGTCGATGTCCCCGGAGCGGGTGCCCATCATCAGACCCTCCAGAGGGGTCAGTCCCATGGAGGTGTCCACGCACCTGCCGTTCTTCACGGCGGAGATGCTGGCGCCGTTGCCCAGGTGGCACACGATGATCTTCAGATCCTCATAGGGCCGTCCCAGCACCTCTGCCGCCCTCTTGGACACATAGGAATGGCTGGTGCCGTGGAAGCCGTACCTCCTGACCTTGTATTTCTGATAATATTCATACGGCAGGCCGTACATATAGGCCTCCTCCGGCATGGTCTGGTGGAAAGCGGTGTCGAACACGCCCACCATGGGGGTATCCGGCATCAGCTTCCTGCAGGCCTCGATCCCAATCAGGTTCGCCGGGTTGTGCAGGGGGGCAAGGTCGTTGCACTCCTCCACCGCGGCCAGCACTTCCCGATCCAGCACCACGGACTGGGCGAACTTCTCCCCGCCGTGCACCACCCTGTGGCCCACCGCGCCGATTTCCTCCAGGCTGGCCACCACGCCGGTCTTCGGGTTGGTCAGAGCCTCCAGCACCAGGCGGATCGCCTCGGTGTGGTCCGGCATGGGGGTGACTTTTCTTTCCTTCTCGCCGCCCTCACGCGCATAGGTTATCATGCTTCCGTCGATGCCGATCCGCTCGCAGATGCCCTTGGCAAGGCACTGCTCGGACTCTGCGTCGATGAGCTGGAATTTCAGGGATGAGCTCCCGCAATTGATCACTAACACTTTCATGGCTGTATGCTTCCTTTCTGATCTGCTTTTTATCCTGCTTAATGATTTCACCTGCCGTGAAACCAGACTGCATGATGCTGACTGGTTCAATCCCATGATTACATTAGGCAGTATTCAGCGTTATGCAGTATATCTTTCAGTTTCCGGCTTCCGTTTTCCGGTTTCCATCGATGCCGATGCCGATCGGTCGTGCTCTTCCGGGACGGAATCTCCCGACTCTGCGGTCCCGTCTGCGTGCCGCGCACCCATCGGACAGTCCTGCCGCGCTTCCGTCCTATGCAAGCTGGGCCTGTACGGCAGTGAGGGCCACCACGCCCACGATGTCCTGCCAGGAGCAGCCCCTGGACAGGTCGTTGACAGGCTTCGCGATGCCCTGGAGCATGGGGCCGTAGGCCTCCGCGCCCCCCAGGCGCTGCACCAGCTTGTAGCCGATGTTGCCCGCGTCCAGGTTGGGGAATATCAGGATGTTCGCCCTGCCTCCCACCGGGCTTCCGGGGGACTTGGACTTGGCCACGCCGGGCACCAGAGCCGCGTCCAGCTGCAGCTCGCCGTCTATCAGCAGATGAGGGTACTCCTCCCTGGCGATCCGGGTGGCCTCCACCACCTTGTCCACCATCTCATGCCTGGCGCTTCCCTTGGTGGAATGGCTCAGCATGGCGATGACGGGCTTGGGGCCGATCAGGGACTTGAAGCTCCTGTAGGAGGTCTCCGCGATGGCGGCCAGCTCCTCCGCCGTGGGATCCTGGTTCAGGCCGCAGTCCGCGAAGAGGAAGGTGCCGTCGTCCCCCTGATCCTTGAACTGGGTGTCCATGACGAAGAAAGCGGACACCAGCTTCACGCCCGGGGCAGTCTTTAAAATCTGCAGGGCGGGCCGCAGGGTCTCCGCGGTGGAATGGCAGGCGCCGGCCACCATGCCGTCCGCGTCGCCGGCCTTCACCATGACGATGCCGAAGGTGAGATAGTCGTTCAGCAATGTCTCCCTGGCCTTCTCCGGCGTCATGCCCTTGGCCTTCCTGGTCTCATAGAGCAGCTCCACATACTCATCCAGCTTAGAGGTCTTGGCGGGGTCGATGACCACCACGCCGGTGAGGTCTACCTCCAGCCAGCCTGCGCCGTCCGTAATCTTCTCCTCATTGCCCACCATGATGATATCGGCAATGCCCTCTTCCACAATCTTCGCCGCGGCTATCAGGGTCCTCTTGTCCTTGGACTCCGGCAGCACGATTGTCTTCTTGTCCATTTTCGCCCTGTCCTTGATTTTGTCAATATATGACATATCCCTTCTCCTTTCCAGCGCTTTTTCCGCTATCCCCATATCCATTCTGCCTTGCAGACCGTCTGCTTCGCGGTAAATATTTATAATATTTTCACTTAACAAACCGTATTATCCATATTATACTAAAAAAGGGAACAATACACAAGGATCAACTATGCGCTTAATTGTATATTTTCTGATACACGCGCATTTTCCCCTGACCTGATAATATCCACAGTTAAGCTGTTGTAAACGCTTTCAAGTGTGTTATTTTTTTCACATTGCCGCTTGACATTTATAATCGGAAAACCGACAACACGGACAGGAGGCCAGCCCATGCGGGTAAACGGAATCATAGCGGAATACAATCCCTTTCATAACGGGCACAGATATCAGATGGAGGAGTCCCGCCGCCTCACCGGGGCGGACTATACCGTCGTCGTCATGAGCGGGGACTTCGTCCAGCGGGGGGCGCCCGCCCTGGCGGACAAACATGCCCGGGCCGAGATGGCCCTGCGCTGCGGCGCGGACCTGGTGCTGGAGCTCCCCGCGCTCTACGCCGCCTCCAGCGCCGAGGCCTTCGCCTCCGGGGCCGTGGCGCTGCTCCACGGGCTGGGGGCCGTGACCCATCTCTGCTTCGGCAGCGAGTGCGGCGATGCGGATGCGCTGGGGCAGATTGCGGCATTCCTCCTGGATGAGCCGGAGCAGTACCGCACGGCGCTGAAGGCTTTCCTGAAGCAGGGGCTGTCCTATCCAAGCGCCAGGGCCGGGGCCATATCAGCCTGCCGGGAAGCCGGGGAAGCGCTTCCGGAGGGATGCGGCGAAATCCTGGCTTCACCGAACAATATACTGGGAATTGATTATATCAAGGCGCTTTTACGTCTTGAGAGCGGCATGGTTCCCGTGACGATACAGAGGGTGGGAGCCGGATATCATGAGGGCTTCTATGGCGGATTCCCTGCGCCTGCGCAGCCTGCTTCCAGGCCGGGGCAGGAGCCGGGGCCGTCCCTTTCCTCCGCCCTGGCCATCCGCCAGGCGTTACAACAGGGATGCACGCCGGCCCGGCTGGCTGGCTTCATGCCCGGGGAGTCGCTGCGGATTCTGAGCTCTTACACGGAAAAGGCCAGGCTCCTCCACGCAGACGACTTCTCTCCTCTCCTGTTCTACAAGCTACTAATGGAGCAGGGGCAAGGATATGAAAAATATATGGACGTGTCCCAGAGCCTTTCAGACCGCATCGCGGGACAGTTGAACGGCTTCGCAGGCTATGAGAGCTTTTGTGAGTTATTGAAGACAAAGAATATGACCTATACCAGAATCAGCAGATGCCTGCTGCACATCCTGCTGGGCATCGAGAAGGCCCACATGGAGCTGGGGCAGGGCTTAGGCCATGCCCCCTACGCCAGGGTGCTGGGCTTCCGCCGCCAGGCCGCGCCGCTGCTGGGAGCCATAGGGAAGCTTTCCTCCGTCCCGCTCGTCACCAAGCTGGCGGACGCAAAAAAGAGCCTGGAGGCAGACGCCTACAGGCTCCTGGAGCTTGATGTCCGAAGCAGCGCGCTCTATCGGGCAATGGCCTGCGCACATATCGGGCGGCCGCCAAAGAACGAATTCTCCACGCCGCTGGTGATGCTCTGATGCCGGGGTACTAGTTCTTGAAGCTGTGTATGGGCGCGGGAATCCGGCCGCCCCGGTCGATGAATCTTTCGCAGCCGAAGCGGTTCACGGGCATGATCGGCGCGTAGCCCAGGAGCCCGCCGAACTCCACGGTCTCCCCCACGCCCTTGCCGATGACGGGGATGATGCGGACGGCCGTGGTCTTCTGGTTCACCATGCCGATGGCCATCTCGTCCGCGATGATGCCGGATATGGTGGAGGCTTTGGTGTCCCCGGGGATGGCGATCATGTCCAGCCCCACCGAGCAGACGCAGGTCATGGCCTCCAGCTTCTCCAGGGTCAGGGCCCCTGCCTGCACCGCATTGATCATGCCCTGATCCTCGCTGACCGGAATGAACGCGCCGCTTAGGCCCCCCACGTAGGACGAGGCCATCACGCCGCCCTTCTTCACCTGGTCGTTGAGCAGGGCCAGGGCCGCCGTGGTGCCGGGCGCGCCTGCGTATTCCAGGCCCATCTCGCACAGGATGTCCGCCACGCTGTCCCCGATGGCCGGGGTGGGCGCCAGGGACAGGTCCACGATGCCGAAGGGCACCTGCAGCATGGCCGATGCCTCCTGGGCTACCAGCTGGCCCACCCGGGTGACCTTGAAGGCGGTCTTCTTGATGGTCTCGCAGAGCACCTCGAAGTTCTCTCCGCGCACCTTCTCCAGGGCGGTCTTCACCACGCCGGGGCCGCTGACCCCTACATTGATGACCTTATCCGCCTCCGTGACGCCGTGGAAGGCTCCCGCCATGAAGGGATTGTCGTCCGGCGCGTTGCAGAATACCACCAGCTTGGCGCAGCCCAGGGAATCCGCCTCTCTGGTAAGCTCCGCGGTGGATCTGACGATCTCTCCCATGAGCTTTACCGCGTCCATGTTGATGCCCGTCCTGGTGGAGCCCAGGTTCACGGACGCGCACACCCGCTCTGTGGCCGCCAGGGCCTGGGGGATGGAACGGAGCAGCAGCTCGTCCGCAGCCGTCATCCCCTTGCTCACCAGAGCGGAATAGCCGCCGATGAAGTTCACGCCCACCTCTTTCGCCACCCCGTCCAGGGTCTCCGCCACCGAGGCGAAATCCTCCGGGGACTTGCAGGCCGCTCCTCCTATCAGGGCAATGGGCGTGACGGATATGCGTTTATTTACAATCGGTATTCCGAATTCCCTGGAGATTTCCTCCCCGGTCCGCACCAGGTCTTTGGCAGCGTCATATATTTTTTCGTAGATATTGTCCTTCAGTTTCCGCAAATCGGAATCGATGCAGTCCAACAGGCTGATGCCCAGCGTGATCGTGCGCACGTCCAGATTCTCTTCCGTGATCATCTTGTTGGTCTCTGCCACTTCATATATATTGATCATACATAACCTCCCTGCCGGCACCGGCTATCTCTGCCCGGACAATGCGCCGCCTACGGGACATCCCCCGGCGCCCACGATCCTCCGAAAGCCGATCCGGCCATTCCGCCGTCCCGGCAGGATCAGATTCTGTGCATCTTGTCAAAAATCTCCTCTTTCTGGCACTTAATCTGCACACCGGTCTCCTCGCCCAGCGCCGTCATCTCGTCCGCCATATCCCCGAAAGGCTTCTGGGTGGTGCTGGTGTCCACGATCATCATCATATTAAAATACCCCTGCACGATGGTCTGGGAGATGTCCAGGATGTTGATGCCGTTCTCCGCCAGATAGGTGCAGACCTTTGCGATGATGCCTATGGTATCCTTTCCCACTACCGTGATAATCGTCCTTTTCATAACTTAATTCCTCCATTCCTTCTCACACTACCACCGCCGGCGTCACCTCGCTGCGCCTTGCCACCCGTATATCGAAATCCCCCGCCTTGTAGGGATTGTCCCCCATGTTGATCTCCATCCGCACGGACTCGAAGGCCAGCTCCGGCAGGTTGTTCTCCTTGCTCAGATGCCCCAGCAGCACTGCCTTCAATCCGTCGTGGAGGATGCGGCACAGCAGCCTGCCCGTGTTCTCGTTGGACAGATGCCCCCTCTCCCCCAGGATACGCTGCTTCAGATAATAGGGGTATGGCCCCACCTGGAGCATGTTCACGTCATGGTTGGCCTCCAGCAGCAGCGCGTCCATGCCCTTGAGGCATTCCACTGTATAGTCATTGTATACCCCAAGATCCGTACAGACCGCCACACGCCTGTTTCCATAGGAAATCCGGTATCCTACGGGCTGGGCGGCGTCATGGGAGATCCGCATGGGATTGATGGTCAAATCCTTGATGGTGAACTTCGTGTCCTCCTTCACCTCATGGAACAGACCGTGGTCCACGCTTCCCAGGCCCTTACAGTCCTTCATGGCCGCTATGGTGCCCGCCGTGGCGTAGATGGGTATCTCATACTTTCTCGCCATAATCCCCAGCCCCTGTATATGGTCGGCATGTTCATGGGTTATCAATATTCCGTCAATATCGTTTCCCGAAAGCGCCAGCTCCTTCAGGCCCGCCTCGGTCTTTTTGCCGCTTATCCCTACGTCCACAAGCAGATGGGCGGCCTCGGACCCCACATAGATGCAGTTCCCGCTGCTGCCGCTTGCAATGCTGCACAATCTCATTTCCCTGATTCCATCCTTTTTTGAGCTTCCGCAGGCCGTCGCCCCCTGTCATGGGCATATGGGGAAAGCGCCTCCGCACATGGGCCGGGTCCCAGGCCTGCGGCAGTCCTTATTTTTTTCCTTATGTATCTGCCATGAACGGCATGCCGTCCCGGCACCCGCCTTCTATTCCCTGCATTTCAGGCCGGACAGCCGCCGGTCGATCTGTCTGCAGCTCTCCGCCAGCTCTCCGCTGTTGTCTATGACGAAGTCGCAGCTTTCCCGGAACTGGGCTTCCCCCAGCTGGCTTGACATGATCCGGGCGATTTTTTCCTCGCTGTAGCCTCTGGAGGCGCTGAGCCGCTGCCGCCGTATCGCCTCGTCCGCATAAATATACCACATCTCGTCCACCAGCGCAAGATATCCGCCCTCAATCAGCAGCGCGGCCTCCACGAAGAAGAAATCCACCTGCCCCGCCGCCCTGGCTCTTTCCAGCCGCTCCAGCAAAAACGCCTTCACCGCCGGGTGGATGATGCCGTTCACCTGCTCTAAAAGGGAGGGATCCGCGAAAATCCTGTCTGCCATCAGTCCCTTGTCTATCAGGCCGTCCCGTCCCGCCACATCCTGTCCCAGCAGGGAGAGCAATGCCTGGTAAGCTTTCGTGCCCGGCTGCTTCACCAGATGCGCCACCTGGTCTGCCAGATAGATCTCGCAGCTGTAATGCTTCCGGATATAATCCAGTATCTCGGATTTCCCGGCCCCAACGCCGCCCGTAATCCCTATGAAGCGCATCTTCGCCCTCCTGTCCTCCGCGGCTTTCCGCTCTCCCGGCGCATCCTGTCCCCTCCGTTCCCGGCCTCTGCCGCTCTATCCTGCCAGGTCTGCGCTTGCCGCGGTCTCCGAGCCCGGTCGCGGACGGCATTTCCTATCAGCCATCCGAAATCGCGTTCTCCTTGGGCCGAAAAATCGTTTTCCTTTCCCGCCCCGGCCCCCTTCGACTCACTGTGTTGCCGCTGCCGCCATGCCCCTTCGGCACACGGCAGTTTTCCCGTCATTTCGCCTCGTACCAGTTGTCCCCGGTGTGGAGATCCACCTCCAGGGCCACGTCCAGCTCCGCCGCTCCCTGCATGTTCTCCAGGAGGATCTGCCTTACCTGCTCCTCTTCCTCCCGGTAGGTCTCTATGACAAGCTCGTCGTGCACCTGCAGGATGAGCCTGGATTTCAGCCCGCTGTCCCGCAGGGCCTGCCACACCCGTATCATGGCGATCTTGATGATGTCCGCCGCCGTGCCCTGTATGGGGGAATTCATGGCCACCCGCTCCCCGAAGGAGCGCTGCATGAAATTGGAGGAGTTCAGCTCCGGCACAGGCCTTCTCCTGCCGAACATGGTGGTGATATAGCCCTTCTCCTTCGCCCCGGCCACCAGCCCGTCCAGGAAGGCCTTTACCCCCGGATAGGTGGCGAAATACTGCTCGATGTAGTCCGCCGCCTCCTTCTTGCTGATACTCAGATCCTGGCTCAGGCCGAAGGAGCTGATGCCGTAGACGATGCCGAAATTCACGGCCTTGGCGTTGCGCCGCTGGAGATCCGTGACCTCCTCGAAGGGCGTGTGGAACACCTTCGCCGCCGTGATCCGGTGGATGTCCTGGTCCATGTGGTAGGCCTCGATCAGCTGTTCGTCCCCGGACATATGGGCCAGCACCCGCAGCTCTATCTGGGAATAGTCAGCGTCCATGAACTCGCAGCCCTCCCTGGGCACGAACACCTTGCGGATGCGCCTGCCCAGCTCCATGCGCATGGGGATGTTCTGGAGGTTGGGCTCCGTGGAGCTGATGCGGCCCGTGGCCGTGATGGTCTGGTTGAAGCTGGTGTGGATCCTCCTGTCCTCCCCGATGTAGACGGCCAGCCCGTCCGCATAGGTGGACTTCAGCTTGGTAAGCTGGCGGTATTCCAGGATGTCCTTGACGATGGGGGCCTCCTCCGAAAGCTTCTCCAGCACGTCCGCCGCCGTGGAATACCCTGTCTTGGTCTTCTTGCCCCCGGGGAGCTTCATGGTGTCGAAGAGCACCTCCCCCAGCTGCTTGGGGGAATTGATGTTGAACGCCACCCCCGCCTGGGCATGGATGGACTTCTCCAGCTCCTCTATCCGCGCCACCAGGGCGTCGCCGTAGGCCTTCAGCTCCTCCCTACGCACCTCCACGCCCTCCCGCTCCATGTCGTACAGCACCAGGGACAGAGGCATCTCCATCTCCCGCATGAGCCAGTCCATGCCGGTCTCCGTCAGCTTCCTCTCCAGCACGTCCGCCGCTTTCCGGGCCACATAAGCCCCGTAGCAGCAGTATTCCATGAATCTGTCCGGTGCCTCCCGGACAGCCTCCCCGGCCTTCTGCTTGCCGAAGCGCTCCGCCCAGCCCGGAATCTGCAACCCCAGATGCTCTGCCGCAATGGTCTCCGGCGCGTGATCGTTCTTCAGAGGATTCAACAGATAGGCCCCAATCAGAATATCGAAATACCGTTCGGTCGTATCCTGTTCCAGGTATGGATACAGTCTCTTGATATCGAAAGACGCGATCCGCGCCCTGGCGGAAAGTGCCCGCAGGCCCTCTGCACAGGCGGCCTCCTCCCCCTCCCTTCCCCGATTCTGACCGGGCTCCTCGAACAGGGAGAGCTGCACATTCTCTTCCCGGGGCAGCACATAGAGGAAGGTCTCTTCCTGCGCGGATACAGCCGCTGCCACCGGGCAATCTCCTTCCATGGCCAGAAATAAGCCCACCCGCTGGCTGTCCTTTATCTTCTTAAGCCTCCCGAGGAAGTCCTCCAGGCTCTCCAGCCTCCGGAAGGTGGCGGCGATGTCCTCATTGGCATCCGCCTGATCCTGCCGGAAGCGGCTGAGCATGTTGCGGAATTCCAGCTCCTTGAACAGGTCGTAGGCCTCCTTTGTATAGAAGCCCTCCGCTTTGGAGGCCTCATAGTCCATGGACACGTCGCTGTCGGTCCGAATCGTGACCAGGACCTTGCTCAGGTCTGCCAGCTCCCGGTTCGCAATCAGGGACTCCCGGATGCTCTTTTTGGAGATTTCCTCCACATGGGCATAAATCTCCTCCATGGAGCCGTACTGCACCATGAGCTCCGTGGCGGTCTTCTGCCCCACCTTGGGCACTCCGGGCACATTGTCGGAGCTGTCGCCCATAAGGGCCTTCAAATCGATGAACTGGTGCGGGGTCACCTGGAAGGCCTTGACTACATCCTCCGGATAATAGTCCTCCACCTCGGTCCTCCCCATCTTCGTCTTCGGAATCCTGATCTTGATATGCTCGTCCGCGACCTGCAGCAAATCCCTGTCGCCGGACACCAAGGATACCTCCATCCCCTGGGCCTGGGCCTTCTTGGCCAGCGTCCCCAGGATGTCGTCCGCCTCCAGCCCTGCCTGCTCCACGATGGTCACCTGCATGGCCCGCAGCACGTCCTTCAGCACGGGCACCTGCTCCCGCAGCTCCTCCGGCATGGGCTTCCTGGTGCCTTTGTATGCCTCGTACATCTCATGGCGGAAGGTGGGCGCATGCACGTCAAAGGCCACCGCCAGGAAATCCGGCTTCTCCTCCTCCAGAATCCTGAACATGATGTTCAGAAAGCCGTACACCGCATTGGTGTGCAGACCTTTGGCATTGGTCAGATCCGGCACGCCGTAAAAGGCCCTGTGCAAAATGCTGTGTCCGTCTATCAGTACTAGCTTCCTGTCTTTTACCATGGTTCCACCGCCTTTGACAAAATGATGTTTATGACATTGATAGCATAGTCAGAGCAAAATCCAAACGAATATCCACACAAGAAATCCGGATGCCACGATTTCCAGGGCAGAGCCGATATAGAGGAACGCGGAATTGTAGCTGATTTTCCGCCTGGTTTCCTCCAGGCGCTGCCCCAGCTCGCTCTGCAGGTCGAAAGCATTGCCGTCCTCCAGGCGCTGCATGCCCTCCGCCACCAAAAACTGGATGGAAAGCTCCTCCCTGCACTCCCCGCACCGCTCCCAGTGCTCATAGAAGCGCTTCAGGGTGGGGAAGTCCAGCTTCCTCCCGATGAATCCTGGAATCAGCTTCTCGAATTCTTTGCACTCCGTATCCTCTTTCCTCTCCCACGGTGCCACTTCTCCCACCCCCTCGCTTCCGCGGCCTGGCGAATCTGTCCTTGCTTTCAGCCAAAATCTACCGGCCACTCCCGGCTCCCCGCATAGCTTACCCGGGCATATCAGGCCGCTTTTCTGTACGCCTCCCCGTCTCCTGCCGATTCGCTCAGGCCCCCAGCGCCTGGGCGATATCCGCGATCAAATCTTCCTTGTCCTCGATACCGCAGCTGATGCGGATCAGCTCCGCAGGCACGCCCGCCTCCCTCAGCTGCTCGTCCGTCATCTGGCGGTGGGTGCTGGAGGCCGGATTCAGGCAGCAGGTGCGGGCATCCGCCACATGGGTCTCTATGGCCGCGATCTTCAGGTTCTTCATGAAGCTGCTGGCCGCCTCCCTGCCGCCCTTCAGGCCGAAGGAGACTACGCCGCAGCTGCCCTTCGGCAGGTATTTCTGCGCCAGGGGATAGTATTTGTCTCCCGGCAGGCCGCAGTAGTTCACATAGGCTACCTTCGGATGCGCAGAGAGGAATTCCGCCACCGCCTGGCCGTTCTCACAGTGCCGTTGCATGCGCACATGGAGGCTCTCCAGCCCCAGGTTCAGGATAAAGGCGTTCTGGGGGCTCTGGATGGAGCCGAGATCCCGCATGAGCTGGGCGGTGCATTTGGTGATGAAGGCCCCCTCCTTCCCGAACTTCTCCGCGTAGGTGATGCCGTGGTAGCTGTCGTCCGGGGTGCACAGGCCGGGATATTTGTCCGCGTGGGCCATCCAGTCGAACCTGCCGCTGTCCACGATAGCTCCGCCCACCGCCGCGCCGTGGCCGTCCATGTACTTGGTGGTGGAATGGGTCACGATGTCCGCCCCCCACTCGAAGGGACGGCAGTTGACAGGGGTGGCGAAGGTATTGTCGATAATCAGGGGAACGCCGTGGGCATGGGCGCATCCCGCAAACTTCTCGATGTCCAGCACGGTGAGGGCAGGATTGGCGATGGTCTCGCCGAACACTGCCTTAGTATTGTCCTGAAAAGCCGCGTTCAATTCCTCCTCCGTGGCATCCGGGCTCACGAAGGTCACGTCTATGCCCATCCTTTTCATGGTGACGGAGATCAGGTTGAAGGTCCCGCCATAGATGGTGCTGGAGGAGACGATGTGGTCGCCGCAGCTGCATATATTGAAAAGCGCATAGAAATTAGCGGCCTGTCCGCTGCTGGTCAGCATTGCCGCGGTGCCGCCCTCCAGCTGAGCGATTTTGGCCGCCACATAGTCGTTGGTGGGGTTCTGGAGCCTGGTGTAGAAATAGCCGCTGGCCTCTAAGTCAAAAAGCTTCCCCATCTCCTCGCTGGTGTCGTATTTGAAGGTAGTGCTCTGGACGATTGGGACTTGGCGGGGTTCCCCGTTTCCCGGCGTGTAGCCGCCCTGTACGCATATGCTGTCGATTTTCATGCTGTTCTCCTCCTGATATATGTTGTCTTTCCTTATCGGCAAACTATTCTATCCTTATTGGCAGACTTTCCCCATTGGCAGAGCCTGTCTCCGGTATGCTTAAGGTGTCAGACGGTTCGGTCCCCGGAACAGGAACATGGCATCCTTTATGGTCAGGCCCATGAGCAGCATGGTCAGCCTGTCCACGCCGATTCCAAAGCCGCCGTGGGGAGGGCATCCGTAACGGAAGAATTCCAGATAGAATTTCACGTCCTCCGCCAGGCCTTTTTCCTCCGCCTGCTTTTTCAGCACTTCCCAGCGGTGCTCCCGCTGGGCCCCGGTGGTAATCTCCACGCCCCGCCACACAAGATCGTACCCCTGGGGCACCCCGTTCTCGTCCCTCATATGATAGAATGCCCGTTTCTGGGCGCTGTAATCCGTGACGAACAGGAACTCATGGCCGTAATGCTTCTTCACCCATTCGAAGCTCAGCCGCTCCGCGTCCGTGGTAAGGTCGCCCTTCTCGGACTCCTCCACCGTATATCCGAACTCCTGTTCCAGCCCCCGGTACAGCTCCTTCAGGGTGACCACGGGGAAGGGCGTGTCGGGCACGATGACTTCCATGCCGAACAGCTCTTTTATCTGTTCTCCGTGTCTTTCCTGGACTGCCTCCAAGCCTGCCCGCAGGAGGTTCTCCTCCATCCTCATCACATCGCGGAAGGAATCGATATAGCTGAATTCCAGGTCGAAGCCCGTGAACTCCGTGGTATGCTTGCTGGTGAAGGACTTCTCCGCCCGGAACACCGGCCCTACCTCAAAGATGCGCTCGAAGCCGCTGGCCATGGCCATCTGCTTGTAGAACTGCGGGCTCTGGGCCAGATAGGCCTTTCTGTCGAAATATTCCACCTGGAACACGTCCGCACCGCTCTCGCTGGCCGCTCCGATCAGCTTGGGGGTGTGGATTTCGATGAAGTTCTCTTTTAAAAGGTACTGCCGCATGGCGTTCACCAAAGTCGTCTGTACCTGGAACATCAATTGATTTTCCTCTGTCCGCAGGTCAATCCAGCGGTAGTCGATGCGCTGGTCGATGCTGGAGCGCTCTACAGCCTTTTTCTTTTTGGAGGCGGGAATCTCCTTTCTGGCAATGGGCAGGGCCTCTGCCACGCTCTCCACGGAAATCTCCTTCGGAATGATTTCGATGCCGCCCAGCTTCACGTACTCGTTCTCCGCCACCTGGCCGATTACCGTCAGGACGGAATCGTTGGTCACTGCCTCCAGTTGCTCCGCCAGTTCGGGCGCCTTTTCCTTCTCCAGGGTAATCTGCACCTTTCCGGTGATGTCCTTTAAGACGATAAACAGCATGGACTTGCTGTTACGGATATTGTCCGCGAATCCCTGCAGCTTCACCTCCGTGCCGATTTTCCCGGCTACGTCCTTTATATAGACCCTCTCGCTCATCTTCTGCCTCCGTTTCTGATAACCGCTCCTGTCTGCCATACCCCCTGGCTCTTCGCACCGGGCCAGTCATCCTTTCCGCCGCAGCAGTTCAGACAGGCCGCTTCCCCTCTCCTTACTCCTGGGACACCATCTCCCTGTAGAATTCCGTATAGTCGGACCGCTTCTCCTTGGTGAACTGGATGGCGGCTCTGGGATGCTGGTTCAGAAGGCCTGTCATCAGATACTGCAGGTCGTAGCCCCAGACCACGCCCTCTTCCCTCAGCTGCGTCATATATTTATCCACGAACTGGATGGCGGGATAGATATTGTACTTGGGATTGCGCAGGAACCCCAATAACAGCTCCATGGCGCAGTTCCCCGCCCCTCGGCCCATGGAGGCGTAAGTGGCGTCTAACCAGTCCACGCCGTCCCCTACCGCTTCGATGGTATTGGCGAAGGCAAGCTGCTGGTTGTTGTGGGCGTGGATTCCCACCTTCTTGCCGTATTTGGCCGCCACTTCCGTATACATGTCCGCGAAGCGCGCGATCTGCTCCGGGTACATGGCGCCGTAGCTGTCCACGATGTAGAGCACGTCCACCGGGGACTGCCCCAGAATCTCCAGGGCGGCCCGCAGCTCCCCCTCCAGGGAATGGGAGATGGCCATGATGTTGCAGCAGACCTCGTAGCCCTTGCTCTTGGCATCCTCAATCAGGTCCACCGCCCCCGGGATGGTGTTCACATAGGTGGCCACCCGGATCATGTCGATAGGGCTGTCCGCCCGGTCGATGATGTCCGATTTCTCGCATCTGCCCACGTCCGCCATCACCGAAACCTTCAAGTCCGTGGCGTTCTCTCCCACGATCTTCCGGATGTCCTCGTCCCTGCTGAATTTCCACTTGCCGAACTTGTCCACGTCGAACATCTCCGTGGAGGCCTTATAGCCGAACTCCATATAGTCCACCCCCGCCCGGAGGTTCGCCAGGTACAGCGCCTTCACGAACTCATCGGTGAAGTAGAAATTATTTACCAGCCCGCCGTCCCGCAGGGTGGCGTCCACCACCTTGACGTCCGGGCGGTATGCTATTAGATTCGATATCTCTTTCATGCTGTTTTGCTCCTTTTCTCCGGGTATGCTGCGCCTTTGTCGTCCGTTTCGTTTTTCCACGTGCGCAGCATCATTTTTTCGATTATCTTTTCGATGGATTCACTCTATCCGATCAGCCGTTCATCCAGTTCCGCAGCGGATTGATCTCCTTCGCCTGTTTCAGGATATCCTTCCTGTTCGCCCTCATATAGGCCTCCAGCTTCTGGACTTCCGTCTCGGAGAAGCCCTCCGACTTCACTATGATTCCATCCGGCAGAATGCCTTCGGCATAGTCCATGGAACGCTCTTCTTCCATTCCGCGCAGGAAAGAAACCCTGACGATTTTCCGTCCCTCCTTCTCCACTACGCAGGAAACCAGCATTTTTACTTCATCCATTCTATCTCCCTGTCCATGCTTTGACTATTGAATCGTAGTCCGGAAATCTTCATAGATTCCGGATGGTATCTCCTCCCCAAAGGAATACTCCTCTCCCATGTCATGCTGGAAGTTGTAGACAGTGACCCGGTTCTTTTCCGGATCCACTATCCAGTATTCCCTGACCCCTGCGGTGCGGTACTTGAACAATTTGTGGAAATAATCCCTCTGGCGGCTGCTGGGAGACACGATTTCGACCACCCAGTCCGGCGCGCCCTGGCAGCCTTTTTCTGTAATCTTGTCCCTGTCGCATATCACTGAGATATCCGGCTCTACATAATTCCTGTCGTCCTCGTACAGGAAAACCGCAAACGGGGCTGGAAACACTTCGCATTCGCCGCCCTTCCCGCGGATATACAGATTGATCTCCGTGTTCAAAAAGTTCAGAAGCCTTTGATGCCTGGCAGTCGGCGGCGCCGTATAATAAATTCGCCCGTCCAGCAGTTCCGCCCTTTCGCCATCCGGCAGGGCATAGATATCCTCAACCGTATACAGCTCCCCTTTCCACAATGCTTCCATATATTCCCCCCAGACAGCTTCCACTGTGGCCTGCTTATAAAAAAGGCCTTACAAATCCGGAGATTTTGTAAGGTCTTGCCTGCCGGCAGCGGGACTTGAACCCGCACGTGGTTGCCCACAACAGATTTTGAGTCTGCCTCGTCTGCCATTCCGACACGCCGGCATCTATGCCATGAAGTCTGATGAACACCTCACAACACATCAATTTTATCACAGAAAGCGCCGCTTGACAAGCAATAATTTGGCATTTCTTTCTTTCGCACTATTCACTGCGCCCCTCTGAATTATCAGAAAATTTTCGCGATAGTGCTATAAAACATGGTATCACACATACCGCATCTCAATCCGGATATCGTTCCCCTTCACCGCCACATCCGCCATGCTTCCCACCACAATCGGCATCATAGGCGGCAGATGTCCCAAGTCCACGTCCATGACCACCGGCACATCCTTGCGCCCTGCCACCTCCAGCACCGCGCCGTATGCATCCAGCCCCATCATGGGCTCCCCGTTCGCGGGCCTGCCGATCAGGAAACCTTTCACATGCTCAAACCAGCCCGCTTCCTCCAACTGCCACATAGCCCGACGGATGGCGAACACGTTCAGGTCGCAGGCCTCCAGGAACCAGACGATGCCGTCCTCCCGGTATCGCTCCACGAATTCCCTGGTCCTGTCGAAACGGGTGCCCGGCAGGTTCACCAGGCAGTCCAGGCAGCCTCCCAGGAGCCTGCCCTGAAATGCCGCCTCACCGCCTGCAGGTTCCCGGCCCACATACGTGCGGATTGCCAGAGGCTGTGTGAGATTGTAAGGGGCCAGCGGATTCTCCGGGCCCTTCAGGGATTCCTTCTCCCAAAGCCCGTAGCCCCGCACTGCCGCGCCATGCGGCTCCTCCGACCAACTGCAGTCCCCGCTGGCCGCTGTGGGTTCGCCGCCCTTCCGGCCCGCTTCTCTTCCGGCCGCCGACATATGTGCTTCCGCAGCCGTCTTTCCCATTGTTCCCCGCATCCAGGCACCGCTTTTCCCGGCAAGAATCCCGAACGCATCCCACAATGCCTCATGCCAGGGCTCCATGCCGAAAGAGGACGCACAGGGCCCATACACGGAAGCCGTATCCGCCAGGGTGGCCAGCAGATAGGTCAGGTTCGTATTGTCGGAATAGCCCATGAACCACTTGGGCTCTGCCTGGGCAAGCTTTCCGAAGTCCACATGGGGCAGGATTTCGCACATCAGCTCCCCGCCGCCGCAGGAAATCAGGCAGTCCGGCTCTTCGGAAAGGAACATCTCCATCACTTCCCTGCCGCAATTCTCCGGCGTGCTGCTGATGCCGATGCCCTCCCCCAGAGATCGGAAGAGCGTCGTGTAGGGAAAGAGTGTAGATCTCGGTG
>NZ_CAPDXS010000013.1:38398-44172 GCF_948601915.1 uncultured Acetatifactor sp.
AGGTAGCAGTTCGGCCCGAGAACCGTGTGATATCCCATTTCCCGCCACTTTTCCAGGGCATGGCCAAAAGCTGTCCGATAGGGCTCGATATTGCAGCCGAAGGACGGCGCCAGAAAACCGATCGTGCCTCCCTTTGGCAAATGTTTCGGATACCTCATACAAATCCCTCCCGGCCTCTGAAAGACCCAATCCGCAGTCCGCCTTGCTGCAGCCCCGCCCTGTCCTACGCTACAGGCCCTGAAACTCTTCCGTCATGCCCTCTCACAGCCGTGACCGCCTGCCCGTCACAGCCTCCTGTCACTCCGGAAACATCCTGTCAAATATCTCAAATCCGTCAAATGTGGCAAAATAATCCTTCGGCGTCTCCGCCCGGCGGATCAGCTCCACGCTCCCGTCCTCCTTGAGCAACAGCTCCGCGGATTTCAGCTTCCCGTTGTAATTGTACCCCATGGAAAATCCATGTGCCCCGGTGTCGTGAATCGCCATATAGTCCCCGATCTCCACCTTTGGCAGCGCCCGGTCGATGGCGAATTTGTCATTGTTCTCACACAGCGATCCCACCACGTCATAGGTATGGTCGCAGGGCGCGTCCTCCTTGCCCAGCACCGTGATATGATGGTACGCGCCGTACATGGCGGGCCGCATCAGATTTACCGCGCAGGCGTCAACCCCTGCGTACTCCTTATGGATATGCTTCTCGTGGATCACCTTCGTCACCAGATGCCCGTAAGGCCCGGTCATGTACCGGCCAAGCTCGGTGTAGATGGCCACGTCCCCCATCCCCGCCGGGGTCAGAATCTCCTCAAAGGCCTTCCGCACGCCCTCCCCGATGACCCGGATGTCATTGGGCTCCTGATCCGGGCGATAGGGAATCCCAATGCCCCCGGACAGGTTGACGAAAGCGATTTTCGCCCCCGTCTCCCGCTGCAGCTCCACGGCCAGCTCGAAAAGCTGCCTGGCCAGTTCCGGATAGTATTCGTTAGACACCGTATTGCTGGCCAGGAACGCGTGGATGCCGAAGCGCTCCACGCCCCTCTCCTTCAGGATGCGGAAGCCCTCAAACATCTGCTCTTTTGTAAATCCGTACTTGGCATCCCCCGGATTGTCCATGATGTCCGTTCCCATGGCGAAATATCCGCCGGGATTGAACCGGCAGCTTAAGGTCTTCGGCAGATACCCCAAAGTCTTCTCCAGGAAGTCTATGTGCGTGATATCGTCTAAATTGATGGTTGCCCCCAGCTTCGCCGCCAGGACATACTCCTCCGCCGGCGTCTCGTTAGAGGAGAACATGATGTCCTCCCCCTTCATGCCCACCGCGCCGGCAAGCATCAGCTCCGTATAGGACGAGCAGTCGCTGCCGCAGCCATATTCCTTCAGAATCTCCATCAAAAAGGGATTGGGAGCCGCCTTCACCGCGAAGAACTCCTTGTACCCCGGATTCCAGGAGAACGCCTCCTTCAGAGCTCTGGCATTCTCACGAATCCCCCTCTCGTCATAGATATGAAAGGGGGTCGGATAGGTCTTTGCGATTTCCTCCACCAGCTGTCTGGTGACAAATGCTTTCTTTTCCATTGTAATCTGCATTCTCCATTGTAGTCAATTCTGTCTCCTGGTTTTCCGCCGTTTGCATAACATAGGATTCAGGAGCAGGATTCTATTGTCAAGCATTCTCAATCTGCCAGTCGATGGGCTCCAGCCCGTTCTCCTCCAGGAAGCGGTTGGTCTGGCTGAAGGGTCTGCTGCCGAAGAAGCCGCTGTTTGCGGAGTAGGGGCTGGGATGGGCTGCCTTCAGTATCAGGTGCTTCGGATTGTCCAGCATCTTCTCCTTGGCCTGGGCGGGCCGCCCCCAGAGGATGAAGACTATGGGCCTGTCCTGCTTGTTCAGGGCGCGGATCGCCGCGTCCGTGAACTCCTCCCAGCCCTTGCCCCTGTGGGAATTGGCCTGGTGGGCCCGCACTGTCAGCACCGTGTTCAGCATCAGGATCCCCTGCTGCGCCCATTTCACCAGATAGCCGTTGTTGGGGACATAGCAGCCCAAGTCGTCATGGAGCTCCTTGTAGATGTTCACCAAAGACGGCGGAATGTTTACATCGGGCTTCACGGAAAAGCAGAGCCCATGGGCCTGTCCCACATTGTGGTAGGGATCCTGCCCGATGATGACCACCTTCACCTCGCTAAGAGGCGTCAGATGGAAGGCGTTGAAGATATCCTCCGCAGGCGGGAACACCTGCCTGGTATCATACTCCGTCTTCACAAACTCATACAGCGTTTTGTAATAAGGCTTATGAAATTCCGGCCCCAACTCCGCCAGCCAGTCATTTTCAATCATTGCCACTTCTTCTGTCCATCCTTTCTTTATCTGTCGTCCGCCATTGCGCTCTGCAGCCTCTTCTCTCCGGCCCGTCACGCCGCCAGCTGCCGGAAGAATGTCCCGGTGCCCGCCGCGCTTACAGCCTCACGCTGATGCCCCGGCTGCGCAGATACTCCTTCACCTGCCCTATCTCCAGCTCCTTATAATGGAACAGGGACGCCGCCAGCACCGCCTCGGCCCCCGCGTCCGCCAGAGCCTCGTAGAAATGCGCCGGCTCCCCCGCGCCGCCGGAGGCGATCACCGGGATGTCCACCGCATCCGCCACTGCTTTGGTCAGCTCCAAATCGTATCCGGCCTTGGTGCCGTCCCCGTCCATGCTGGTCAGCAGGATTTCCCCGGCCCCCAGGCGCTCCGCCTCCATGGCCCATTCCACCGCGTCCAGCCCTACGTCCACCCGGCCGCCGTTCTTATACACGCTGTAGCCCCCGCCCGGCCGCCTCTTGGCGTCGATGGCCACCACCACGCACTGGCTTCCGAATTTGTCCGCCGCGTCGGATATCAGCCCCGGATTCATGATTGCCGCCGAGTTCACGGAAATCTTGTCCGCGCCCTCCCGCAGGATTGCCCGGAAATCCTCCACCGTGCGGATGCCTCCGCCCACCGTGAAGGGAATGAACAGCTCCGCGGCCACCCGCCGCACCCATTCAAGCTGGGTATTGCGGCTGTCCGAGGAAGCCGTGATGTCCAGGAACACCACCTCGTCCGCCCCGGCCTTATCGTATGCCGCGGCCACGTCCGCCGGGTCTCCCGCGTCCCGCAGATTCACGAAATTGATTCCTTTTACCACCCTGCCGTCCTTGATGTCAAGACAGGGGATCACCCTCTTTGTATGCATCAGCCCTCCCCCATACAGATTCTGCAGAAATTCCGCAGGATTCCCATCCCCGCCCCGGAGCTCTTCTCCGGATGGAACTGGCAGGCGAACACATTCCCTTTCTCTACAGAAGCGTGTATATGTGTCCCATATTCCGTACATGCGGTAACGATGCCCTCATCCGCGGCCTGCAGATAATAGGAATGGACGAAATAGACATACGGATTTCCCTCCAGTCCCTCAAACAGCCGCCCCTTCCGGGGAAAGCTCAGATCGTTCCATCCGATATGGGGAATCTTCAGCCCGCCGGAAGCGGGTATCCGCAGGATCCGCCCCTCCAGGACATGGAGCCCCTCCGCCCCAGGGCTCTCCTCGCTGCTGTCGAACAGTAGCTGCAGCCCCAGGCAGATTCCCAGGAAGGGCTTCCCGGACTCCACGCACCGATGGATTACATCCACCAGTCCGTAAGCCTGCAGCTTCTCCATGGCATCCCCGAATGCCCCCACCCCGGGCAGGATTACGCCGTCAGCCCCCAGGATTGCTTCCGCGTCCCTGGTGACTGCCGCCTCCTGTCCCAGATGGAGCAGCGCTTTCTCGACGCTTTTTATATTCCCTGCATCATAATCGATAATCGCTATCATATTGCATCTTCCCACATTCTGCCGCTATATCCTTCCCTCTCGGCGGACGCGGCATATTCCGGCATCGGTCTGCGAAATTCCCCTCTTCCGTCCCCGCCCTTTCCGGCGTCAGTCCGCAAAATTTTCCTCTCCCAGCTCAGCCTCTTCCGGCAGTTCGTCCACAATGGCATCCGCTCCGTCCTCGGGCGCTCCCCCGGGCTGCCCCTCAGCCTCCCCCGCATCGCTGGAATCCCCTTCCGGCTGCTGGGGCACGGCGGGCGTGCTCCCGGAACCGTATCCCTTTCCTTCCGCCAGCGCGGTGACGGCTCTGGTATACTCAATGCGGCTCCCCAGTGCCGCGATTTCCTTCGCCTGCTCCTCCGTGATGCCATACTTGTCGGACAAGATGCCCAGGATGCCGGCATAGAGCTGCTCTACCTCCGGCAGAGCCTCGCACTGGGCGGCATATTCCTGGACGGCCGGAAAATCCGCCACTGTCCGGAGCAGACTGTCCACCGCCTGCAGCTCGGTGCCGTTTTTCAGGACGATTTCGTACTTCCTGCACTCCTGTTCCATATAGAGGATGCTCTCTGCCTTTCCGTACATCCGGGCCTGCTCCTCATCCAGCTTCTTGCCGTACAGGTTCTGGTAGCAGGTCTGATAGTCCCCGTTGCTGAAAGCCTCCGCGGCCTCCTGCTTTACGGAATAGTCCGTAGCCAGGTTCACGAAGATGAACACCACGGCGCCTACCGTAGCACCCAGCAGCAAGATGGGCAGGGACTTTTTGAAGGTCAGCTTCTTGCTGGTATAGGGCTCCGGCTCCTTTTCCTTCTTCGGCTTCTTGGGTTTCGGCGGCTTGGCAGGCTTAGGCGCTTTTTTCTTCTTCTCTTTCTTCTTGGCGGGCTTCTTCGCCTTTTTCGCTTTCTTGCCGCTGGCCTTTTCTTTGTCCAGGTCCTTCAGGATCTCCTGGTTCTCCTCAGACATGGGGATATCTTCATTCTCCGGCTCTTCCTCGGTCAGCATGGTAATGATTTTGGACATGAAGCCGCCCTTGCGCTTTGCTCCTGCCTCTTCCTGCGGCCCGCTGGAGATGTCCGGGATAAAGGCATCTATCTCGTCCATATCCAGCTCCATGATATCGGATTCCGCTGTCTTTTCTTTTACTGGCGCCACGTCCTCTTCCTTCATCCTTTCCGCTTCCGGCGCTTTCTCCCGCTCCCGGGCAGCGTCATATTCCTTTCCCAGCTCATTGACGCTGAATCCACCGGGTTTCCCGGCGGATTCCCTCTCTTCCCCGCGTCCCACATTGCCCGCGTCGGAGACGATGCTGTCCAGCAGGTCCCTGTCCAGAAGCATGTCGAACTCCTCAATCTCCCCGGAGCCCTCCGCCTTCGTCTCCGACGGCTCCGAATCCTTTCCGCCGCGCTTCTTTCCCCGCTTCGCCGCCTTCCCGGCTTTGGCCGCCTCCTTTTCCGCTTTCCGTCTGGCTGCCTTTTCCGCCTTTTCCTGGGCCTTCCGCGCTTTCTTCTCCGCTTTGCGCGCCTTGGCGTCAGCAGGCGGCGCCACCGACTCTTCCGCCCCTTCTATGTCCGCAAGCAGCCGGTCTGCCGGGCCCTGGCGAGAGCCCGTCTCCTCCTCCGCTCCCGCGTCGATTGCCTCGTTCCTGTCGGACTTCTTCAGCATGTCCTGAATGTCCAGCAAATCGTCGTCCTCATGGTCCCCTGCTTCCTCCAGCATGTCGAGGACGTCCCCCTGGGGCACATCCTCAGGCTCCTCCGGACGCGTCCCCGCGCCCTCTGCCAGGAGCTTTTCTATCTCCTCCGCAGACAGCTCCGTGAGGGCATCTATCCCCAAGCTGTCCGATTCCGCATTTCCGTTTCTGTTCTTGTCCTCATTGGAAGGCATGTTCTCTCCTCCGGTTTCTATGAATAGATCGGAAGAGCGTCGTGTAGGGAAAGAGTGTAGATCT
>NZ_CAPDXS010000013.1:44182-51876 GCF_948601915.1 uncultured Acetatifactor sp.
CGGTTTCTATGAATGTCCATCCCTATTTTATCACAGCTCCCCCAGCCAATCAATCGCATTCTTTGAAATTCCGCATCCCTTTTCTGACAATTCCTTGGTCAATTGATACAACTTTTCATGGATCCTGCAAAAATATGCCTTTTGGTTAAAAAAAGCCACCTTTTCAAAGGGCCAGCGCACCACGGAGGGGAAGCGCATCCCCACCCCCAGCTCCAGCACGAACAGCCTGCGGTTCAGAGTCCCCTGGAGCCATTTTCTGTAGAGCCCCCATTGGTCCAGATACCCGGACTCGTCATAATTCTCCGCGTACACATTGTTCAGCACAAGGGCGGCCCCGCACTGCGGACAGGCTCCGGACAGGGGATTCTCCTCCGGGAGCCGCCCCCGGTACAGTTCCTCAAAAAAATGCCACAGCCTGTCCCTGTCCTGCTCCGTCACCTCCGAGAGCGCTCCCCCGCAGCCCCCGGTGCACTGCTTCATCTTCCAGGAGCCGCAGGGCATCACCACCCTCCCCAGGTCGGCCGCCCTGCTGTCGGTGGATACGCTGACTGCGAAAAAATTCTTCCCCCTGAGGATTTCCCCCAGCCTTTCAAGGGCAGTCTCTACTGAGTTGTTCCCCGACTTTTCCGCGCAGTACTCGTTCCACGCAGGCATGAGCCAGCGGAATCCGGCTTCCTTCAGCTTCCCGCACCCGGCCAGATACCTTTCGTCCTTCCCCAGGAAAGCGCTGCCGTCAAAGTCCTCCCCCAGGCCTGCCAGCACCATGTCCGATTGCCCGATTTTCTCCAGAATCTCATGATTATCCATCTCAACCACCCTGCCATCCTCGTCCTGCGTTCTATGGAACAAGAAAAAAGCCGGGACATCATCCCAGCCTTTTTCAGGACTTTACATATCCAAGTGCCTCTCCGCCACAAGCTGATCTATGATTTTTACCAGATTGCCGATCTCCGGCTTGGACAGCTGCGCGTCCGCTCCAAGCGACTCGCCCTTCCGGCGCATCTCCTCGTTCACCAGGGAGGAGAACAGGACCACCGGAATCTTTGCCGTGGCCTCGTCCGTCTTGATCAGCTTGGTCAGCCTGTGCCCGTCCATCTCCGGCATCTCTATATCGGATATGACCACACGCACGTTCTCGTGCAGGGTTCCCTGATCCTTGTAGTGGGTTATGATATCGTAGGCCTGTTTTCCGTTCTCCACATGGATCAGGTTCTCATAGCCGGCCTTCTTCAGGCAGTCCACTATCAGCTTGTTCAGCAGAGCGGAATCCTCCGCGATCAGGATGGGAACCGTGCTCCTGTGCCGCTCTCCCAGGTCATTGATGTCGGAGATCTTCAGGCCGGTCTCGGGGTTGATGTCCGTGACAATCTTCTCGAAGTCAAGGATGATTATCAGCCTGTCTTCCTTCTTGACGATACCGATGGCTACGCCCTCCTCCGCGGTGGAGATCGTGACCTCCGGCTTGATAATCTCCGTCCAGGACACCGTATGGATACCCAGGACGCTGTCCACATGGAACGCGATGTCCAGCTTATTGAAATTCGTGATAATGAACAGTCCCTTGGAATCCGACTCGCCGCGGCCCAGGCAGTTCTTCAAATCGATTGCCGTGATCATCACGTCCCTGGGCATGAACACGCCCTCAATGCTGGGATGCGCGTTGGGAATCGGTGTGACCGGCTCATATTTCGTGATCTCCCTGATCTTCGCCACGTTGATGCCATAGTAGTTGTCGCCCAGCTTGAACTCCAGAATCATCAATTCGTTCGTGCCGTTTTCCAATAAAATCTTGCTGTCGTCCATATTTATCCATATCCTTTCCCGGCCGGAGCCTTCCAAAACAGGAACAGTTCCGCTATTTATATGCTATTATCTTAACATACTTGCGTGGAAAAGGAAACTATAATCTTCAAAACTTACCAAAAAACTTACTAAAATTTTTCCGGTCAGTCCTTCCTGTCAGATATTCTCGTTCCGGATGGTGTCGATGATGTTCCTCCTGTTGATCTTGGCCATGGAATAGCGCATGATGACGTACAGCAACAGGGCCACGGCGGCAACGGACAGGACGATCCCCATCCAGGGAACCCGGTAGTCCGTCACGAACCTTATCCCGAACCCTCTGTGGAACAGCAGGGAAATCAGCAGCCCTGCCGGAATCCCGATGCACAGCGCCTTTCCTCCGTAGAACATGCCCTCCAGCCATATCATGCGCCTGAACTCCCGGCCGGTCATCCCCACGGAGCGCAGCATGGCGAACTCCGGCGCCCGAAGCTCCATATTGGTGGTGACGGTATTGAAGACATTGGTGATTCCGATCAGAGCCACTACCGCCAGGAACCCATAGAGGAAAATCGCTATTACCAGAAGCATGCTGTGTTCCCCTCTATATATGGACTCGTAATTCGTCAGCGAATAATACTGCAGCTGCGCTTCGCTGCGGATGCGCTGCTCTGTCTCGTCCGCGTCCCGGCACTTCAAATAGACCTTTATGTCATCCTGTCTCTGCAGCCCCGGCGCGCTGTCCATGAACGCGTCGTCCACGATCAATGTCATGCTGTAACCCGAGTCCGCAAGATACATGGGCCGCACAGTGGTCTGTTTCAGGACTTCTATGTCCGTCCCGAAGGATTCGCCTGTCCCCCGGAGGATGTCTCCCGGCTTGAAATCTGCGATATTCCCCTCTTCGATGTAGGTCTTTCCGTCTACCGTGGTTTCATAATGATAATCCGCTATCACAAGGGCCTTCCCCCTTGCCTCCTCCACGGACACCCCCGCCTCCCTGCAGTAGCGGGCATATGCCTTCTCTCCCAGGGAGCATACGACTATCCTGTCTTCCCCTGTGTCTTCCTCCTCCGCGAATTCCCCCTGCCACTCTATCGTATAGGGTATCTGGCCCTTCTCCACTGCCAGGCTTGCCTTTCGCACGATTTCTCCCTCTTCCACGCTGTCCATTTCCGCAATGGCCACCGCTTCGTCATAAAAATCCCATTGAAAGATACTGATGTCTATCTGATAGGGCAGTTTCTGGAAACGAGTGCCCACAGCCAGGGATATCAGATCCACAAAGGTAGTCATGCCGATGAATATGGCCACGCTCACCACGATGGACACCACTGTGGTGCGGTACTTCACCCTGGCCCTTCTCAGATTCTTGTAAGCGATCTTCCCGCCGATGCCGAACATCCCCCCGATCCATCCCGGACATCGGATGTGTTTCCCAGGATTCACAGTGTCGTTGGCCCGGATGGCGCTGATAGGCGAAATCCTTGCCGCCTGCCTGGCGCTGCCCCTTGCGGAAAGGAACACTGTCACTGCCGCCAGAACCGCGGCCAGCAGGATCATGGGCAGTGATGTGCCGAATATCATTTCGAAGCCTAGGGCATCCTTTACCAGGATGCTCACCCCTTTCACCAGAATCACCGCCGCGGCCAGCCCGCCTGCCACCCCCAGGGGGATTCCCACAGCGCTTAAGAACCTGGCCTCATAATAGACGATCCTGCGCTGCTGCGCCGCCGTAGTCCCCACAGAGGCCAGCCTCCCGTAAAGCCTCATTTTCTCCGTCAGAGAGATGACGAAGCTGTTGCGGATACAGAACACGCTGGTAACGATGATGACCGCTACGGCCACTGCCGACATGGCGTATATCATGCGCATCATGCCATCGGCAAAAAGCATCAGCTCCCATTTCAGCAGCCAGTAGTTCTCCTGGACGGAGGAGGCTACTGTCTGAATCTCCTCCCGCTCCTGCTCCGTGCAGTCCTGTAATCCCTCTTTCCAGCGCACGTACAGCTCCTCGGCTACGCCCAGGATTCCGGCCGTCACCCGGTCTCTATGGCGCAGCCCCTGTTTCGTATAAGTTGCATACACATCCGCTTCCGCCGCCTGCGCCGGATCCTCCAGGCGGGTAAAGGCCGAATATCCCGGTGCCGTCACAGGCTCCACCGAGCTGCCGGGCCGCTCTATGATGCCCACCACGGTGAATGTCTTCCCGGCTCCCGGCCGGAATGTCTCCTCATCGCCGTGGTAGGGATCCCACTGGCTCAGCGTAAATCCGCCATCGGAAATCCGTTCTCCCAGGGACAGGTTCAGGCTGTCCCCCACCTTTATCTCCACCAGGCCGTTGCTGCCCGTATGTCTGCCCACCACCAGCTCCGAGCCGTTCTCCGGCATGCGCCCTGACACCAGCTTTAAGGACAGCGCGGTCTCCGCCTCTTTGTCCATGGCCGTGACATACAGATAGGGCTTATCCGGATTCTGGCAGCCCTCCAGGACAGCATAGCCCGTTTCTTCCGTCAGGGCGTACTTCTCTATCTGCCTGTTGTTCTCAAAATATTTCAGGTACTCCTGCTTCACGTTCAGGAAATGATAATGGAAATCCCCGTTCTGCTCCTTCTCATAGGCGATCAGACTCACGCGGAAGCTCACCACCAGACAGGCCAGCGCCGTGATCAGCGCCGTGGCAAGGATGATTCCGATGATTGTCACCGCCGTGCGCTTGCGGTTCTCTCTCATGGAGCGGTAGCAGCATCTCTTCAATACATTCATCCCGCCACCCCCAAATATCCCTCGGACACATAGCCGTCCTCGATGCTTAAGACCCTGTCCGCCTGCTTCGCCAGCTCCAGATTGTGGGTGATCATGATCACGGTCTGCCTGTACCTGCGGTTGGAGACTTTCAGCAGCTCCATGATCTCGTTCCCGGCCCGGGTGTCCAGGTTTCCCGTGGGCTCGTCCGCCAGGAGGATGGCAGGCCTTGTAATCAGCGCCCTGCCGATGGCCACCCGCTGCTGCTGGCCGCCGGAGAGCTGGTTGGGCAGACGGTTCAGGACTCTTTTCAGCCCCAGCATCCCCGCCAGCTCCTGCACCAGCTCCGGATCCGGCTCCCGGCCGTCCAGCTCGCAGGGCAGCGTCAGGTTCTCCTCCACCGTCAGCACAGGAATCAGGTTGTAGAACTGGTAGATCAGCCCCACCTGCCTCCTGCGGAATATCGCCAGTTTGTCATCGTCCATCCGATAGATGTCCTCGTCCTCTATGAACACCCTGCCGGAGGTGGGCCTGTCCACGCCGCCCAGCATGTGCATCAGCGTGGACTTCCCGCTGCCGGAGCTCCCCACGATCGCCACGAACTCTCCCTGTGCCACGGAAATGCCGGCATCGTTCACCGCGATGATCTCATTGTTCCCTGTCCCGTATACCTTGCGCAGATGCTCCGTGCGCAGGATTTCCGCCGGACGGGCGGAGTCCCTTTCGGGCATTCCCTCCTCTGCTTCCCTATAGCCTTTCCGTCCCATATTTCCCATATTTGCCTTCCTTTCCTGAAATCATTTTCAACCGTTCCTTACGCTTCCAGTATAAAAGGCTAAAATGACATTTCCGTGACATTTTATATTTTTACTCCATCTGCATCCTCACGCATTTCCATGCAAGAACCGCAGGATGAAAACGGTGCCCCCTTCCCTGTAGGAGTCCACCGTTATATAGCCATTCTGCTTCTCCAGGATTTCCTTGGCCAGGGACAACCCGATGCCCATGCTGTCCTCCCTGGCGGAATTTCCCTGGTAGAAGCGCTGAAACAATTTTCTTTGCTCCTCCCGCGTCATCCCTTCCCCGTGATCCCGGACGGCTATCTGGACGTAGACCTCGTTCGCCTCCCCGCTTATCTCCACGATGCCGCCGTCAGTGCTATGCTCTATGGCGTTCTTGACAATGTTCAGCAGCGCCTCCTCCGTCCATTTCCTGTCCACGAACAGGCTGACCTGCTCCGGAAAATCCAGAGAAAAGGAAATCCCCCTCCACTCCGCGGCAATCTCCAGCCGCCGCACCACATCCTCCACCAGAGCCTTCCCCGAAATCCAGGCCCGCTCCAGCTCCACCATCCCCGCGTCCAGCTTCGACAGCTTCAGCACCGTGGTCACCAGCCAGGACATGCCGGTGAGCTGCCTGGTGGCCTCTGCCAGAAAACGCTGCCTGGTGGCCCGATCCATGTCCATGTTCTCGGACAGATTGTCCAGCAGCACTGTGGCGGAGGTAAGGGGCGTCTTCAATTGATGGGAGATATCTGCCAGAGCGTCCGCAAGCATGCGCTTCTGCGTCATCGCGGCCTCTGCCTGCTCTTTCAGGTAGACCGTCAGCTTATACAGCTCATTACGCAGTCCGCTGAGCTCATCGTCAGCATTGTCCTCCACCTCCACCCGGTAGCCTCTTCGGTTCAGGGCCTCCATATACCCTGCCAGCCCTGAAATCCTCTCCTGACGATTTTTGAAATATCGATAGAGCAGAATGCCCATGCAGGAGAAAAACAGAATCAGGAAAAGGTTCATCCCCGCGTACAGCATCCCGAGCTGTCTCTCCTGTCCCGCAAAGGACGCGCCCGCATATCCCTCCAGGATACCGTACCTCCCAAGGAGTTCAGCCCCCAGGGCCTCATTGCCCTCACGGTTCAGGATGGATACCAGCTCTTCCTCGGCCACTTCCGGATAGGCCTCCGACACATTTCCGAATACCGCGGCCAGCAGGCTGTGATATTCCGCCCGCATATGGCTCCCATAGACTGCCACGCAGAGGTTCATGGCCAGGACCCCTGTACAGAAACAAGCCAGAAACATCCCTGCCAGCCACTTCAGCTCCTTATTCCAGACCATATTTCCATCCCTTTCTGTCCTCTCACTGCTCTTGCGGACTCCCGCACGCTCCCTGCTGTCAGGCATCGAATCCAAGCCATCCCTTTCTACAGTACCACCGTCAGCGCTCCAGCCTGTATCCCATGCCCCGCACTGTCTTTATGAGCCGGCCGTCGCTGTCCCCCAGCTTCTCCCGCAGACGCTTCACAGTCACCGACAACGTATTGTCGTTCACGAAGTTCCCGGATATATCCCAGATATCCGACAGGATCTCATCCCTGGTAAAAAGCTTTCCGGGGCAGGACATCATATTGCTCAGAATCTTATATTCCAGCTTCGTCAGCGCAATCTCGCTGCCGCCGCGCGTCACTTTTCCTGTCTCCGTATTCAGGGCGATATCCCCGCAGCGCAGCACGGACGTGCCCTTTCCGCTCCTGCGCAGCACGCTCCTGATACGCGAGACCAGCTCCCTGTTGCGGAAGGGCTTGACGACATAATCGTCCGCACCCATATCAAGCCCCTTTACCACATCCGTCTCATCCTCTTTCGCCGTGAGGAATATCACCGGCGTCTGTCCTTCCCGCTTCACCTTCCTGCAGAGCTGGAAGCCGTCCCCGTCAGGAAGCCCGATGTCCAGGAGCACGAGCCCCACATCCCGCCTTGCAAGGAGCTCCTCTGCCTGCGCCATGTTCCTGGCCGTCACCACCTGATATCCCTCCTGGGAAAGCAGGTACTCCAGCCCCATGATAATCGCCTCATTATCCTCCACCAGCATAATCTCCATGCGCTTCCTCCTCTGCGGACGACATATCCTGTTCTGAAATCCATATACAAAAAAAGAGTATTTCGATATACGAAACCTCTTTTTCCTGTGTCTTTATAACAGAATCCCAAATAAGATTCTAACTGTGCCCTCAAAACCGAATACTGACAGGCGGTGCAACCACCTTGCGGTGCAATCGCCTTGCGGTGCGACCGCCTCATGAACCGACATCCTTACGCCTTGGTTAAGCTTGCGTCCTATTAGTATGCGTCAGCTGTGCACATCGCTGTGCCTGCACCCCGCACCTA
>NZ_CAPDXS010000014.1:0-31520 GCF_948601915.1 uncultured Acetatifactor sp.
AAGCTACAGGCGGCACAGTACATGAGGTAGATTTTGATGATTAAGTCATGGTCAGATGCGGCATGGGAAGATTTTGAATACTGGATGAAGCAAGATAAGAAAACGTTAAGGCGTATTCATCAGTTATTGAAGGATATTGATCGGAACGGATATGATGGAATAGGTAAGCCGGAAAGGTTAAGTGGTGATTTAGCAGCTTATTGGAGCAGAAGGATAGATGATGCGAATCGTATTGTTTATCGTATAGAGGATAATACGATAAAGATTGTCCAATGTGGTTCTCATTATAGAGATAAGTGAAGGCGGCAACATTTTGGCAATAGGAAATCAGTAAGCCAGAATAAATGATGTAATTGAAGTAAAAAGCGGCGTGTATTGAATTTAAAATTTAAACTATAAATGAGCAAATTTAAAAAATTGCACAAGGAGCTTTCTGCCACCAAGGCCAAAACCTCCTCTGATACCTGCTTTTTTAAAACAAAGGAATTTCACCCTCATAGTTGTCAGCTCTTTCCAGCAGAGGGCCAGCTGCGCCCATTGTAAAAGCTATATCACTGCTTCGGATAGACAATAGCTCCATTCCAATCTTCAAATCAAGAAAATCTAATATCTGCCGACTAAGCTGAATGACACCATTTTCCGAAATATTTACCCAACAGTACGACCGTCCTTTGTACTTGACAAATTCGCCCTCTGCGGTCTGATAATTCTGTAAAGCCGGATTATCAGTAAGAATATGTCCTAATTTTGACGGTTCCAACAGTCCTTTTCTTGTCACACAAAAGCCGCCGGTGACCTTGCTTCCGGTAAAAAGATAGACTTTTCCCTCTGCTGCGGCCTTGTACTCTGTAAGAGCCTGCGGTGGGAGGTGGATTGTCAAATCATCTCGTATCAGTGACTTTCCGAAGATAAATTTACCGCCTTTGTTCATCTGTGGCATACATCATAAGCTCCTTTTCTTAAAAGTGGAAATCCACTATACCACAGAAAAATTCAAATGTCACTAAGGCTCTCTAAAGGGTGGCAGATTTCACGCTGTTTTTGGAAACAACGGCATAAACGCTGATTGCAATATCTCCGCCGTACTTTCCTAACTGGCTGTTGTAAACAAGGCTGATGAATACCATAGCCATTTGTGCAACATACCTAAAACCGGTTTGCCGGAAACACGGACAAAATTGCAAAATAATTGTGAAAACCTTCCGCTTCCGTGGCTATGGATTCTCAGGAGCGAATCAACGAAGTCCACTCCAGCGCCACTGGCTCTGCTGCATACTGCGCAATGATTTTCTGATACTCCTCCGCTGACATCGGCCTGTTCCCGGTCAGATCCCCACTGACATCATCTCCCCAATAATATCCCCTCACGCTGTCTGTCTCATAATCACAATCCACTGCGATGCAGGCCACCTGTTGCCAGCATTCGGCTTCTTCCTGAAACTGGATAAAGGTTTCTGTATAAGCCGCTCCGCCGCTGACATATAAGATAACGCCATCTTCATATAGTTCCATGGTATAGTAACTGCTAAGACATTCCATCCTGATTCCTTCTGTCCGGCTGTAATAATAAACTACCTCCGGATAAACCGCATCATCTGATGAGCGGCAATATCCCATAACCAACTCAGGATATCCGTCACCGGTCAAATCTTCCAGGCTATAACGTATAACATCTTCCTCCCCGCGCCATGCTGCCGCCAGCCACGATCCACATAATTCATCATATAAATACCGCCATTTTCCATCCACCGAATCTATTTTCTCTCGCACACCCTCATCATTCAAATTCTGTATGTCAGCGTTCATGAATTGTTCATACTGTCTGAGCACCTCTATAAAGGGCTCCGGCATACCCGGCTGTATGTGCACCTGCCACTTCCTCTGGCCTGATTCTGTCTTCTCCTGCTCCAATGGCACAGAAGTTTCTTCTTCAAAACCCTCTTTCAGCTGCGGCGTATCCTCGGAATTTGTTCTGTCGTGGATGCTGATTATCAGCCCCAGTACCCAGAAGCCTGTGATGAGAGCGATAGCGATAATATAAGCCACCGCCTTTCCGGATATATATAAACGTTTCCCTGTGGCCAAACTATGGGGCTGGGGAGCTGTGACAGGGGTTTCTGCTTTCGGCATTTCATTTGGCACCTCCGGAAGACAAGACATACAAAATGAAACAAAACCTCTGTCCAGTGCCTCTCCGTTTGCCTCGATATTTTGTTGGGAAATTTTTTCATGATACTCCAGTTCATGGATCAATACAGGAATCTCTCTTCCAAATTTTTCTTTCAACAATCCCGATGCATGAATACCCTGCACTACAGCAACAAGAAGATTCACGAATTTGAAGCTAATCGCATCTTCACCTTCCCATTCTAGTTCCGTGATCCACTTCCTGATATCCTCCGCCGTCTCATCTCTTCCCAAACACATTTCATGATTTTGCAGCCAGAAGGCATAATTCCATCTCGCCTCCTGCTCATCAGCAGCCTCTGTGATGCTTTTTTGTACTTGCCTTTCCGTATTATAACCGAATACTGCCACCGGGCGACATGGATCATCTTCTTCATTGAACACATACAGCGAGATAGCATAGATATCGTCTTCCTGCCATTCGGATATCTTTTGCTCCATTAATCCTTGTATTTTTTCCTTGATTTTTACATGGAGAATTTCTATGTTCCCATCCACAAAACCTACGCCTACTCCTGATTTTGCCTTTAAAATATCTGCATATTTACCGTTTTTCAGATATTCTTTTAAAGCAGAAACAATATCGTTCAGTATTTCTTCCCAGCCAGTTTCTCTGTGCCATCGCAATGGATTTTCTCTTGTATCAAGATCTGTCACTTCATTGCATAGCCAATCCTCATCATCGACATCAAATTTGGATGTTCCGATCAATTCCATCGACCAATCATGATCGATGTCCTCATATAAATTAAAGCCAAAAGCAACAACTTCAGCCGGAATATCCGTTTCCAACACTACATCTAACCATTCAGATACTCTGTTATACACCGCTTAACCCTTCCTTCTGTAAGCCATGATTGTCCTGCCGATATCATTATATATACTGCGATGGATAAAATCAACACAACACTTGTAACCCGAAAGACAGGCAGCTGCGCTTGCCATGTCCTGCATTTTATAGTGGCGGATATAGTGAGAAAGTGCTATAATCGAAAGCATGATTTATACTGTAGACCGCCAGGATTTACAGTGGTGTCCCCGGGAAAGTACCTGGCTGGCGGTCCGCAGTCGGGGCGCACTGCAAATTTAACTGGTGCGCAGTATAAGATGTGGGAGATGAAGTGGCGTGGAAATAAATGTTGGAATCGGGCATGAGGGCTTGCGCTGATTGCCTGCAACGCAAGCTATAAATTTATTCCCGCGAGCAATGAGCCAAGCGGCCGTGCCTGCACGGCCAGTTGGTGAATGCCGCGAGGTATTTGATCGGGATTTTAAGGAGTGTGGAGCAATGGATAACTGGTTTACCATAGATGAAATTGACGCAAATACATATATCATCAGCGAATATCGACATTGGGAGGAAACGCATTGCTATCTCTTGAATGGAAATACCCGAAGCCTGCTCATTGATACAGGGCTCGGCATTTCCAATATATATGAGGAAGTGCTGAAACTTACCGATAAACCCATTACGGCAGCAGCTACGCATATCCACTGGGATCATATTGGAGGACATAAGCATTTCCCGGATTTTTATGCCCACGCTGAGGAATTGGAGTGGCTGAATGGTAAATCCCCTTTATCAATCGAGACGATCAGAGAGATGGTCATAGACCGCTGTGATTTGCCGAAAGGCTTTTGCGTGAAAGATTATGAATTCTTTCAGGGCATGCCGACAAAAGTGCTGACAGACCATGACATCATTGATATTGGCGGCAGGGAAATTGAAGTGCTGCACACACCCGGACATTCTCCGGGGCACCTGTGTTTTTGGGAAAAAAGCAGGGGATATTTATTTACGGGCGACCTGGTGTATAAAGATATTCTGTTTGCTTATTATCCCTCTACAGACCCGAAAGCCTACCTTGATTCCATTTATGGAGGATGTGCAAAGAGCAATGTAGAATCATATAAAGTAATGCAAAAGGCTGGAATGGTTCAAAATTCCTTTTATGAAAATGGGGATTATATTTTTGCGATTGATAAAGAGACCTTTTTAACTTGTCGCAAAAATGCAGATTTTTTGGCATAGCGTCATCCAAAAGCATCATGGTATATATTCTGCGTGTTATTTGTCAGAACAGAAAATTTCTCGTTTGTAGTCCATAAATTTTCTATCTGTTCCATATTTTCATCAGGTTCTGACAGCAATTCTGCCAAACGGTCAAGTTCCTGCAATTCACTTTCGCTCAATGTATGCAGGCCGCCACGAAGATACAATGGCTGATAAGAATAAAAAATTTCATTATTCATCAATGCATGGAAATCCATGAACAAGTATTCGCAGACGCCTTCCAAAAGAGTTGGTGCAAAAACGTCCAACTTTTTGTTTAGCGTATTTTTCCTTAAACCAATCCATGCCTCGGACGCAGTCACGAACTTTCGGCGTGGCAAATCAAATTGGCTGTAACCAAAACGCTGTTCGTACTCATAATAACCGTCGGCATCTACCAAAACCCACCTGTTTTCATTAAAGTCCCAGTATTCATTGACCCAATGTTCCATATAGCTGTCGCCTGCATCGCCAAAGTCCATAAACCCGGCCCTGGAGCGGCAGGGGATTCCTTTTGCTTTTAAAATTGCGCTGAATAGCACCGAAGCCTGGCGGCAGGACACAGTAATCCTTTTTGTCACGTCCCTGTTCTTTGTAAATCCTGCTTCGTCTAAACGTAAAATGCCAGCAATCATTGAAACAGCAGTTATATATAGTTCGTCTTCATTCTTAAAACGATGCTTCGGATAGGAAGCGAATTTTCCGAAATAAGTGTCTTCCAAGTAAGGAGATGGCTCTGTAAAATACATAGACGGATGAGTGATTTGACCGCAGATCAACATTCCTATGGAAGGTATGTCGTCCGGCAACGATGATATAAATTCTTTATATATCCCCACATAGGTATAAACGCTGGTTTCTAAATAGCGCTGGTATATTCTGCTGTCCATGTGATTTTTTATAACCTCCGGATATTTTCAGAGATAGATGCCGCTGTGATTAAATGATAACAAAATAATAAAATTATGTCAATAAATGCATTCCGCTTTTGCCCTCATTTTTTAATGGCAAAGAGAGAAAGGAAGTAGTATAATCAGATGGAGAAATCAGGAGCGAGGAAATAACGTGAATAAGAAGACAGAAGAATCAAGAATTGCATACAATAAAATAGCATCCGAGTATGACGCGTCCATGGAAGGGCAATATACGAGATTCCATATTACGGAACTGGCTGACACTATAGAGTTGCATGAGGGCAATGTGGTCCTTGATGTTGCATGTGGAAATGGAACCCTGCTGTGGGAATTATCGAAAAAAGCAGAAATCCAGGCAAACGGAATAGATATATCCGAGAACATGATCTGTTCTGCAAGGATGCGATACCCTGATATGAGTTTTGAGGTAAAACCATGCTATCCGCTGGAATGGAGTGATGAAAGCATTGATATCATAACGGTATGCTGCGCGTTCCATCATTTTGACAATCCGCAGGGTTTCGTAAATGAATGCAAAAGAGTATTAAAGAAAAACGGTACAGTGTATATAGCCGATCCTAATTTCGGAGCAGTGGTCAGATTTATAGCAAATAAAGTATTGTTTCCCCTTTCAAAAAGTGGAGATGTGAGAGTATACAGCCCAAAAGAGTTGAAGAAAATCTTTTACAATTGTGGATTTAGAACAGTGCGGGTCTATAGAAAAGGAAAAGGGGTGTTTCTGAAAGCTGAAAATAAATAGATAATTTTAAAGATATACGTTATAATATAATTCAAGTGGGCTAAATACGCAATGCTTCTGGTAAAGAGTAAATATGATTTGTGGCAGCAGTGTTGACACAAGTCTGAAGGGTGGTAGATTTCGGTGGAAAATGAAATACCAGCGGCAGAAGAAATCCATTAAGTATTCCAATGATTGACAAGCCATCGCTGGCTTGAAAAATGCGAGAGGGCAGAAGCTGATAATTCCGTGAGCGCCTTTTTTCCCTATCCCTGCCATTTCCTCAATGATGCCAATGCGGGGGCATATGCGGAGGGATTCCATGGGGACGAGACGGAGCGGTTTTTCTATCTTTCATTGAGCAATACCGTGGGCGGGGCCATTTTCGGCGGAAACGATGACATATAAAAGGAGGCAGCAACCATGGAAGGAAAGATGAAAGTGGCGGTAATGCTGGGAATCGGCAGGATGGGATTTGAGGAGAGAGATATCCCGAAAGCAAAGGACAATGAGGTGCTTGTGAAGCTGGAGTATGTGGGGATCTGCGGCAGCGACCTGCATTACTACGAGACAGGGGCGATTGGCGACTATGTGGTAAAGCCGCCTTTTGTGCTAGGCCACGAGCCGGGCGGAACCGTGATGGAAGTGGGGAAGAATGTGAAGCACCTGAAAGTGGGCGACAGGGTTGCGCTGGAGCCGGGCAAGACCTGCGGCCATTGTGAGTTCTGCAAAACCGGGAATTACAACCTCTGCCCGGATGTGGTCTTTTTCGCAACGCCTCCGGTGGACGGGGTATTCCAGGAATATGTGGCCCACGAGGCGGACCTTTGCTTTAAGCTGCCGGATCATGTGAGCACCATGGAGGGCGCATTGATCGAGCCTCTGGCGGTGGGATTCCATGCGGCCATGCAGGGAGGCGCAAGGGCAGGACAGACGGCGGTTGTCATGGGGGCAGGCTGCATCGGCCTGGTGACAATGATGGCGCTAAAGGCAATGGGTGTTTCGAAGGTGTATGTGGTGGATATCATGGAAAAACGTCTCCGGAAAGCGCTGGAGCTGGGGGCAGACGGCGTCATTAACGGAGCGCAGGCAGACGCGGTGGAAGAGGTAAGGAAGCTGACGGAGGGGAGAGGCTGCGACCTGGCAGTGGAGACCGCCGGCACACAGATAACCACAGTGCAGACCATCCATATGACCAGGAAAGGCGCGACGATCGTGCTGGTAGGCTACAGCAAGAGCGGGGAAATGACGCTGCCCATGAGCCTTGCGCTGGATAAGGAGCTGACGTTCAAGACCGTGTTCCGTTACCGCCATATCTATCCCATGGCCATAGAGGCCGTTGCGGCAGGCAAGGTAGACCTGAAGGGTATCGTGACGGATGTCTTCGAGCTCGACGAGGTGCAGAAGGCCATGGACTACAGCGTGAACAACAAAGCCGATATTGTGAAAGCGGTGATACGCATTGCCCGGTAGACAGCGCGGATAAACAGAACCCCGGAAACGGCATATGAAAGATATCTGCGCCAGTGAGAGATTGCTGCCAACGTTCGCTTTACATATTGACATTCATAACCCGGACTATGAATACAGGATAGAATCAGACTGAAGGCAGGGAAAGCCATTTTATGGTGGCAGATTCCGGGAGAAAATGATACAATAGAACCAAAACAAGATACGTCAAGGAGAAGACATGCGCCTGTTAGAAGCCATAACGGAAGCCTTCGTTGCAGAGAGCAGGGAAATTCTGGGTGAAAACCTGGTGGGGATATACCTCCATGGCTCCGCGGTGATGGGGTGCTTCAATGAGAAAAAAGCGATATTGATTTACTGGTGGTGGTAGACGGGGAGATTCCGGACGAGGTGAAAAAGCGGTATCTGGATATGGTGGTGAGGCTGAACGGAGACGCGCCGGAAAAGGGAATCGAAATGAGCATCGTCAGAAAGGACGTGTGCAGGCCATTTGTCTATCCGACTCCCTTCGAGCTGCATTTCTCCGTCTCCCATCTGGAATGGTATCGGGAGAATCCCGCGGATTATATAGCGAAGATGAAGGGCGTGGACAGGGATCTGGCAGCCCATTTCACCGTCATCTGCCATAGGGGGAAATGCCTGTATGGGAAGGGGATCCAGGACGTTTTCGGGAAGGTGGACAGGCAGTATTATCTTGACAGCATCCTGTCCGATATAGAGGACGCGGAGAAGGATATCATGGAAAATCCTGTCTATATCGTCCTGAACCTCTGCCGTGTGCTTGCCTGTAAAAGGGAAGGGACTATCCTGTCTAAGAAGGAGGGCGGCGAATGGGGATTGAAAGCCCTGCCCGGGAGATATCATGGCCTGATATCACAGGCGCTGCGCGAATACAGGACTGGGGAAGGGAAGGGCTGGGACGAAGCGGAGGCACAGGAATATGCTTCCTACATGGCGGAGCAGATTCATGGCGTCACAGGATAGAAAGGGAGCTTTACAGAAAGTTTTGAAGACAGGGCAGGGAGGCGATTTATCATAGCGACATACGTCATATCCGACATACACGGCGAATACGAAATGTTCCTGGAACTGCTCGGCGAAATCGGGCTGAGGGCGGAAGATACCTTATACATCCTGGGGGATGTCCTGGACAGGGGCCCCCATCCCATCCGGACGCTGCTGATGCTCATGAAGATGCCCAATGTGGTGTGCCTGGCGGGCAATCATGAGCTCATGGCGCTGGAGTGCCTGGGGTTCCTCATGAAGGAGATCACGGACATGTCCATCGGGGAACTGGATGAGAAAATGCTGGAGAACCTTGTGACATGGCAGTATAACGGAAGCAGCACCACGATTGAGGAATTCCGTGGGCTGGGCCGGGAAATGCAGAAATCCGTGATCGATTTCCTGAAGGAATTCTCCATCTATGAGGAACTGACCGTCAATGGCAGGGACTATCTGCTGGTCCACGCCGGGCTGGGCAATTATTGCCCGGAAAAGGATATTGAGGACTACTCTCTGAGAGATCTGATGTGGGAGAGGGCGGATTATGGCATCCGATATTTCGACGACATATATGTGGTCACAGGCCATACGCCCACACAGGAAATCCCCGGCAACCCCAGGCCGGGGTATATATTCAGGAGACATAACCATATCGCCATCGACTGCGGATGCCATCGCCCGGGAGGCCGCCTGGCCGCCATATGTCTTGACACAGGGGAAGAGTTCTATTCATCAGACAATGCGGGGCCTTAAATAAATGTCATACAGATATAATTTAGACGAAATATAGACTGGCCGGAAAAGGGCGGGAAAGATATGGAAAATCCCGGAAGCGCCGATGGAATATGGGCACTTCCGGGATTCTTTCCTGTCTTTTCCCTGCACGCCTTAAGGACGGATCAGTAATTCTCCGCATGCACCTCGAAATAGCTCTGGGGATGGTTGCAGGTGGGGCAGACTTCCGGAGCCTTTGTGCCCACGATGATATGCCCGCAGTTGCGGCATTCCCATACCTTCACTTCGCTCTTCTCAAATACGGCTGCCGTCTCCACGTTCTTCAGCAGCGCGCGGTATCTCTCCTCATGGTGCTTCTCGATCTCTCCCACCAGACGGAACTTTGCCGCAAGCTCCGGGAAGCCTTCCGCCTCCGCCGTCTTCGCGAAATTCTCGTACATGTCCGTCCACTCGAAGTTCTCGCCGTCTGCGGCTGCGGCAAGGTTCTCCTTGGTATCGCCGATTCCGGCCAGCTCCTTGAACCACATCTTGGCATGCTCTTTCTCGTTCTCCGCTGTCTTCAGGAACAGGGCCGCAATCTGCTCGTAGCCTTCCTTTTTCGCCGCGGAGGCGAAGTAGGTGTACTTGTTCCTGGCCTGGGATTCCCCGGCGAATGCCGCCTCCAGGTTCTTCTCTGTCTGCGTTCCCGCGTACTTTGTTGCTTTCATGTGTGTCTCCTCCTTGATATGATTTGCATGATTTTGTGCTTTGCCTACGCCTGTGCTGCCGCTGGTAATCGCCGCCGGTTCTACGGGTCTCAGGCGGAAAGTCCAAATCTGGGCCCGCATCTGTCCCTCAGGTGCCGGGGCATAGTGAAACCATTCCTGCCCTGGACTTATCTTTCCCTGCACTTTGGGCAGAGGTAGAACACCTTTAAATCATAGGACAGAATCGGCGCCCCCAACTGCTTTTCCAGGTTCTCTGTCAGGCTGTCGAACGTCATGTCGGACAGGGCGCCGCATTTTCGGCATACCAGATGGTCGTGTCTGAGGATTTTGTCGTAGCGGTCGGGGGAGCTCTCCATGGAAAGCCTCCGTACCAGGCCTTCCTGGCACAGGGCGTTCAGATTGTTGTATACAGTTGCCTGGACAACCTTGGGCTCTGTCTTTTTCAGCTCCAGAAAAATCTGCTCGGCCGTCATATGCTTGTTGGACTGATTGATCAGCCCTAAAATCAGCTCCGCGTATCTGCTCACCTTTTCGGCTCCTTATTTAGAATTATTCTAATTATAACATCTTTTTGGGGGCTTGTCCAGAGGGAATTTGACGACAGGACTGTTTGGGGGGGAATTGTTTTACAGAGCAAGCATGACTCTATGGAAAAATCTGAAAGCATGTGGTAATATATACAGCGACAGGTTTTAAAATGACACCAGGAACAAAGGTGCGGAGAATCAACTATACGGAGGAACATGTATGAACGAATGGGTAAATGTGACAGATAGTTTTTCCGAATCACAGAGGCATTATAAAAATACTTATCTCGAAATCTGTGAAGTGTTTGACGAGGTGGTGGAGGTCAGCCTTTTCTCTTCCGAAAAAGACCCATATGAAATCTATTTTTCCTTTGGGATTATGTATGGAATCGTCTATGCGGGGGAAGGGGAGGCGTATGAAAAACGGGAGCAGATGAAATCGGATTTAGAGCAGGAATATCGAAAGAATAAAGAGCCATCGAATGAGTTCATTGACAGCTTTGCGGAAAAATATGATGTCTGCCTGCCCAGCGATGTTCTGTTTAATGAGGAGGCATTGATGGGGGCTTTTATGGACCTTTGATGAAGAAAAGCGCTGTCTCCTCCCTGTATCAGGATACCTCCTCCCACTCGCTGGCCCCCAGGCTCTGCCTGTGCATGGCCTCGCCAAGCGTCAGGCGCGGCAGGTCCTCTGCCAGATAGGCCATGAGCTCATCGATGCCCTCCCTGGTCACGTTGTTGATCAGGAAGATGCGGTCGCAGCCCGCGTTCACCAGCCACTGCCTGACCATGGGGATATTGGCAAAGGGGGAGTCGATCTTCGTGATGATGCCGATGAGGGGGCGGAGGATGAAGGAGCGGAGGCTGGGGCTGAACAGATTGTAGGGCTCGTCCGCAGCCTGGACGATGGCCACCGCGTCCGCCTCGAAGGAAAAGCAGGCCAGCCCCGCGCTGAAATGCTTGGACTCTGCATACTCCCCCGGAGAGTCGATGGTGTCGTCGTCGGAGCTGGTGTACTGTGTCTTCACATAGTGGAGCTCTTCGCCCCGCAGGGCCTGGGTCAGGGAAGTCTTCCCGGCCTCGCTCCTGCCCATCAAAAATAGCTTTTTCATGCTGATGTCCGCCCTGCCTCTTTAATTTTTGTGGATCTCACAGACCTGGAAGCCCAGCTCCGCCCCAAAGAACCTCACCACTTCCTCCACGGCGGTTCGGACCTCCGACAGCCCGCCGGTGAGGATCAGGGAGCCGCAGAAGCGGTCCATGAAGCCGATCTGCACATCCGCGCTCTTCATCGCCACATCTGCGGCTGCCACCACCGCCTCCCAGGGAGTGAAGCGGATCAGGCCCAGGGACTCTCCCCTGTGGTCCTCGCCCTCATGGACCCCGATGTGCAGCCCCAGATTCCGGTAGACCGCAGGCTGGGGGGAGCCGATTATATGGGCCAGGCAGACCTCTTTGCCGGGGATCCGCAGGCGCGTCAGGCGCAGCCGCTTCCCCCGTAGCTGCTCATAATCCTTATGGAAGAGCTTTTCCAGCAGTTCTTCGGTTCGGTCCATGGCTGCGCTCCCTATCTCTTAGTGATCCTGCAGACGACATACTCCAGTTCGTCCCGGAAATAATTCACGATCTCGGTCATGGCCGACATGACGTCCGAAATCTCCCCGGTGACGATCAGCGTCCCCGTAAACCGGTCCGCGAAGCCCAGGTACACGTTCCCGCTCTTCACTGCGATGTCCGAGGCGATGACGGCCGACTCCGGCGGCGTCATGTTCATGATCCCGATGGCGGACGACTGATAGTCCACCTGGGGATTCAGCCCCAGCTTCTGGTATATGATCGGCGCCGGGCCGCCCATCACATGTGCGAAAGTGATCTCCTTGCCTGCCACGGTCTCCTGTACGATTCTGATACGTTCTTCCTGTCCGCCTGCCATCTGTCGATTCCGTTCCTTCCATGGGTTTGTGCCGTGCCTTTGTACAACTGTGTTCTCCCTCAATCATACTATCAGGGAAATTCCCTGTCAAGCGCAAATCCCGCTCAATTGCCGCTTGTTTGGCGCAGGGCCATGTGGGAGGCCCGGGCGCGGTACTGCCGATGGCGGATTGCGGCTGCATGGGCCCGGACGGCAAGATTTCCGGCGGGCGATTGCTGCTTTGGGGGCTTGTAAACCGGCGGGAAATATTATACACTGGTAACAGAACCCAGACAACTATCGATGACTGCATAAGGAGGAAGGCATGAAATCATTGGCAGCAAACAATTCCATTCCTATCGTACTGATCCCGCTGTATGGAACAGAAGAGATGGCAGGCAAGATCGAATACTATCTGCGCGAGACCTACAACATGGAGCAATGCCATGTGGTGAATTCCCAGATCGTACGGTTTTCCACAGGCGATGCCAAGGCGGTGCTGGAGGACACGGTCCGGGGGGCGGACGTGTACATCCTGGTGGATGTGGGGAATTATTCCTGCAGCTATGAGATGTACGGCCAGACCGTTCCCATGTCGCCGGACGAGCATTTCCAGAATCTGAAGAGGACCGTGTCGGCTATCGGCGGGAAGGCATACCGCGTGAACGTGATCTCGCCGCTCCTGTATGCCAGCCGCCAGGACAGGCGCATCTCCAGAGAATCCCTGGACTGTGCCATGGCGCTGCGGGAGCTGGAGAACATCGGCGTGAAGAACATCACGGCCTTCGATGTCCATGACAACAGGGTGGCCAATGCGGTTCCCTACAATGGTTTTGACGATCTGTTCCCGATCTATCAGGTAATCAAGGCAATCAAGCGCAACTTTCCGGATGTTGCGTTTTCTGAGGACGACTCGCTGTTCATTTCTCCCGATTTAGGCGCGACGACGCGGAATTATAAATACACCAACGAGCTTGGGCTGGATATGGGCATCTTCTACAAGCGCAGGTCCAGGACCAAGGTGGTGGGCGGCAATTACGTGGTGGACGTACATAAATACATCGGCCCCAGCGTGAAGAACAAGGATGTGTTCATTGTGGACGATATGATCTGTTCCGGCACCACCATGCTGGACGTGGCGAAATACTGCAAGAAGCAGGGGGCCAGGAGGGTCTTTGCGGCCGCCACCTTCGCGCTGTTCACGGAAGGGCTCCGGCGCTTCAACGAAGCCTACAGCAAGAAGGTGCTGGAGGCGGTGTTCATCAGCAACGCGTCCTACTGCAGGGAGGAGATCCGCAATGCGCCCTGGTACAGGGAGGTGGACATCACGAAGTACATCGCGATCTACATCCACTCCGTAAATGCGGGAGAGTCCATCTCCAAGCTTCTGGATCCCCATGAGAAGATCCACAGGCTGCTGAACAGGGAGGAATGAGGCGCGGAACCAGGGTGCCGTGCAAAAAAAGGACAGCGGCTCATGCGGCCGCTGTTTCTTTGTCTTTCGAGTATAACAGTTTCAGGAGGATTGGGGTGGAGATGCTGGACACGATAATCAGCAGGATCACCGCCGTGAAATACTCCGGCGTCAACAGCCCCACCGACAGCCCCTTCTGGGCTACGATCAGCGCCACCTCGCCTCTGGTCATCATGCCCACGCCGATCTTGAGGCTGTCCTGGAAGCGGAAGCGGCAGAGCCTGGCCATCAGGCCGCAGCCGACGATCTTGGTGATCAGCGCCACGATGACGAACCCTGCGGAGAACAGCAGGAGAGCTGCGCTGACATTGTCGATGCTGGTCTTCAGGCCGATGCTGGCGAAGAATACCGGCCCGAAGATGATGTAGGAGCTGACCTCCATCTTGCGGTCTATGTAGGAGGAGTCCCGGATGGAGCACAGGACGATGCCCGCCACATAGGCGCCGGTGATGTCCGCGATTCCAAAGTACTTTTCCGCCGCATAGGCGAAGAAGAAGCACAGCGCCAGGCCCAGGATGGGGATCCGCTGGGTGTGGGGATAGCGTTCGTCCAGCTTTTTGAACACCTTGAAGACGATGAAGCCCACCACCAGCGCCATGACGAAGAACAGCACCGTGGAGAGGACCACGCTTCCGGGGTTGGACTGGGGATTCTTGAAGCCGATGACGAAAGTCAGCACGATGATGCCGATGACATCGTCGATGATGGCGGCGCTGAGGATGGTGGTGCCCACCTTGCCCTTGAGCTTCCCCATCTCCTTCAGGGACTGCACCGTGATGCTGACGCTGGTGGCCGTCATGATGACGCCCATGAAGACGGCTTTGTAGAATTCCTCCGAGCCCCAGGGGGCTATGCCGTAGAAGCCCATGTAAAGGAGCGCTCCGCCAAGCAGCGGGACAAATACGCCGGAGCAGGCGATTAGGAGGGCCACAGGTCCGGTCTTCATCAGCTCCTTCAGGTTCGTCTCCAGCCCCGCGGAGAACATCAGGAGCACTACGCCGATCTCCGCCATGCGGGTCAGGAAATCCGACTGCTGCACCAGCCCCAATAGGCTTGGTCCAATCAGGAGCCCCGCGATGATCTCCCCCACCACCTGGGGGGCCTTGCACTTTCTTGCCAGTATGCCGAAGAGCTTCGCGAAGATGATGATGATTGCCAGATCCTTAAAAATACTGTATGTTTCCATAGTCTTTTCACTCTTTCCGTTTGGTTTATGGGAGGAGCTGCCTCTGGCCCCACCCCAAAAGATTATAGCACAAATTTTGGGGCAGTAAAGGGATATTTTGCACAATAGAGAAGCCTAATTTTGCGTAATGTTTGGGGAATCATTCTGCAACAGCGTCCAGCACCCGGATGCCGCGGCGAATACGCCGGCGGCCAGGATTCGGCAGGTATACTGCCAATGCTGCTCGGAATGGTTCTGGGTCAGAAAGAGCCATGCAAAAGGATATAAAGCCAGGAGAAAGTATGCTGCGGCAGACGGCAGTTTCCGCATTATGGCCCCGGTCTTCTTCTTTGCCGCCGCGGCGAGGAGCAGCACGGCGAACATTGTCCCGATGAGGAGATAGCACCAGTTGAGATAAGGCTGTAGGTTCTTCCCCAGCACATTGAAGAAGCCGTTTATCCGGGAATAGCCTTCCGCGCTGCCGGTCCTGACGAAGACTGTCTCCATGGCATCCCGGATGGAGGCGCTTCCGGTAAGGCAGTCCGCCAGGATCCATTTGGCCGCCCACATCCCCCCGTATCCGACGCCCCATTCCGCGCTGTTCCCCACCATGCCGCGGATGCCTTTCCCGGGCGTACCGCCATGGAAATACAGATATATCCCCAAGGGGTACACCAGGGTCACCAAGGGATAGGTGAGGAAATCGAAGTAGACGGTCGCCATTCCCACAGCCATGAAGAACAGCCCGTACCAGCCCCGCCTGGCCAGGAGGCCGTCCGCTTTCAGCTGGATAAGCGCCGCCGCGGTCATGACGTAAAAGCAGATGCTTAAGGACAGCGAGGCATAGGTGCTCACGAAGAACAGGAAGGGCAGCGACAGCAGGAATGCTTTGGCCAGGGGATATGCCCCTTTCCGGCACAGCGCCATCACCACGCAGCCTGCCAGGATAAGCTGCACGGCGGACTGGAGCAGCCGTATGGTATTGAAGGATGTCAGGAGCAGGAGAGGCTTGAGCAGGACCAGATACCCATGCCAGTACCGGGAATAGCTGACCTCACGGGGCTGGGGGACGCCGGTGAGATAATCCTTCAGGGACTGTCCCGGCCACCATCCCGCCTGGCCTGCCGTCTCTGGAGGACAGCTTTCGCCGCGGTACATATGCAGCACCTGTTCCAGGAGGCTGTGCTCCTCGGAAGAATAGACGGCATGCTCCAGCATCAGACAGTCCGTGAAATTCCCTGTCAATGTGGAACGGTATCCGTCTATCAATATCTCGTTGTCGAATTCACGCTCAATCATATCCATGGACCAGTAGACATGCTCCCGCATGGGCTCTATGGGCAGGAGATGGACGAGCACCAGCAGGATGAGCCCTGCTATGGCGCCTGCTGCCAGAAGTATGATATGATTTCTTATGGCTTTGGCAAACACTTTCTTTTTCATGGCCGCTGCTCCCTGGTTTCTGTTTGATAGATTTCACATATTACGTTTCCGTAAGAGGTGATGGTGTCTTTCAGGATATAGTTCTTCTTTACGTATTCGTAGTCGGAAGCGCCGTACATGAGGGCATAGGTAGGGTTGACGATCACATACTCCGCGTCCCTGTAGTCGTCGCACAGATCTATCAGCATGTTCAGCTTCCCCCGGATGGCGTTCCGCTGCGCCTCCAGGCCCCAATAGGCGGGGGTGCTGATGGCTCCGATTTTGACCCTCCCGCCCGGGGCCGGTTCTCCGTCAGGATTTTGCAGTATCCGTTCATAGGCCTGCTTGAAGGACATGTCCCAGTAATCCAGCTCATAGCGTTCTCCCACATTTTTCCCCGCAAGGATATTATAATATGCGTACTCATGGGGATAGGACGCCGCAATGCCCGCCGCCAGGAGAAAGACGTACACGCCCAGCAGGGAGGCCAGCCATCTCCTGCCTTTCCGCGACCTGAATTTCCCGGACAGCCAGGAGATTCCCTGGGCAGCCAGCAACAGCACTGCCATATAGACAAAATAGAAATGCCTCCATCCATTGTATACCGGGGTTCCCGAAAGGACGGCGTATCCCAGCGGAATCAGGCAGGAGAGCGTCATTGCCAGCAGATACCATGGGCCATCAGCGTTCCGTCCCCGACATCTGACCAGTGCGGATGGGAGCGAAAACGCGCCTGTCACGGCTAACAGCAGTATGCCCACCGGAACGGTCAGCAGAATCATCACGGGCAGATATGCTTTCGGCATTCCTGTCACCTGTTTGCTGTACATTCTGCCGGCGAAAAGGATGTAATCATTCCAGCGGAAATCTCTGGCGCTGTCCAGCAGATATTTCCAGAATTCCAGAAGGCCCATCCGGCATGCGGGAGTGAGCAGCAGATAGAATCCCAGCCACATTGCGATGCAGGCTGCCGCTTTCCGCACCATGCCTTTGTCGAGCTGATGCCTGACGAGCAGGGCGAGGAGGATATAGATTCCCGCTATTCCCCAGATGAAGGCACCGATGATTTTCATATTGGCGGCCAGGCTGCCCACAAGCGAGAATGCAGCCACGTTTCCCCAGGATTTCGTCCTATGGACTTTCCAGCCGAAAAACGCGGTGCACAGCGCCAGAGACAGCAGTATCATATCTTTATTGTTATAATGGCTTTCCGCGAACATCCTGGGCGTGACGAAATAAAGCAATGTGGTAAACATCGGTACGACGCGCCCGCCGAAAATGCCGGACAGAAGATAGAACAGGGCGGCGGTGCCGCAGAAGGACAGGACATAGATGTATCCGTGCCACAGGATGTTTCCCGCAAAGGGGGAGATCCTGTTCACGAAGAAAATCCATGCCATGGGATAATAGACGGCCATTCCATGGTCCTTTTCGATGCTTTGCGTTATGTCTATGACGCCGGCAGAATCCAGCTCCCGGTAAAGCGGGTTGGAAGTGCCGAAAAGGCCCGCGTATTCTTTGACATTGGAATACAGTATAGCCTGCTCCGACGTCTGGTCAAGGTGCGCGCCGTAAGGAAAAACCGTCAATAGTCCGATGATGAAGATAGAAGTTAAGAATACTGCCCCGTAGTCAATTTTTCTGCCGCTTTTCTTCATGCCTGTATTTCCTTTCCCATACACCTCCCATACACCGGTGTAATATTAAATATTACCATAGCTTTCGCCGTTTTGTCCAGCGGTTTTCACATGGAATTCCGCGCCCGGATGTGGTAGAATAGTCTAAAAAGGAGACAGAGATGATTCATGAAATGAAACAGGCGAAAAATGCCGCAGGGCTGTTCGCGGGCTGGCAGGAGACCATGGTGTGGTCCTGCCTGCAGGGCGTGATGGGAAGAGTATACGGAGACGATGGGGAGGAGCCCGTGTCCGCCATGGCTTTGCTGGGGGATTTCTGCTTCTTCGCGGGAAAGCCCCACAGGGAGCTGGTATTGGAGGCGCCGGGGCTGGAGGGCCGGGATTTCCTGATCATGACGCCCCGGGACCAGGGCTGGGCGAAGCTGATCGAGGACTGCCATGGGACAGGCGTGCAAAGGAGCGTCCGCTATGCCATAAAGAAGGAGCCGGACGTCTTTGACAGGGACAGGCTGCGGGCCGCGGTGGACAGCCTACCGGAAGGGTATGAGCTGCGGGCCATGGACCAGGGGCTGTTCCTGCGCTGCCTGGAGATTCCCTGGTGCAGGGACTGGGTGGCGCTGTATGGGGATTACGCCCAGTACCGGGAGCGCGGGCTGGGGGCCGTCATCCTGAAGGACGGCGAACCGGTGTCCGGGGCATCCTCCTACTCCGGCTATCTGGGCGGCATCGAGATCGAAATCGACACCAGGGCGGACTACCGCAGAAGGGGGCTGGCCTATATCTGCGGGGCGAAGCTGATACTGGACTGCCTGGAGCGGGGGTGGTATCCCAGCTGGGACGCACAGAACCTGTGGTCCGTGGCCCTGGCGGAGAAGCTGGGATACCATTTTGACCATGAGTATGTAGTCTATGAGTGGAACGGACAGTCCTGAGAGCTGACTGTCCCGCCGTATCTCCGGAAATCCGGCAGGGAAGGCAGGGGGATGGGGCTCATATACATCCCCTTGAAACGGTATTCCGCATTCTTGAGGACGAACTGGTTTGAGGGTCCGCTCGGGCTTGCGCTGGCAGTGTTGCCGGAAAGCCCGCTGTGGTTTGACAGGTATGTTTCTGACATATTATTTTGATGTTTTTTATCACATCCAACTGGAAATTGGACAGATGGCCAGGGCGGCGTATTAAAAAGGCACATACAAATAAATAAAAATAAGACAAGGAATTTTGCGCGAAAAATATTGATGTATCCGGAAAACAGGGGGTTTCAAGTATTTTTAAAATAAATAGAATCAATGATAATACTTAAATAGATACTTGCGGCGGGATGAAATCTGTGTTATCATTTTAAAATCGGCATCGCACTTACATAACCGGCGGGCGCAGCAAAATCGGCAGAGCAGCCCAGGCCTGCGCGCGGTGCAAGAGCACAGAGAGGAAGGGACACAGAATATGAATAAGACCGCAATCAGCCAGAAATACGGCAAAACTTACCATATGCCCCCGGAGGTGACCTACGACTGGGTGAAGAAGGACACCATCGAGAAGCCCCCCGTCTGGTGCAGCGTGGATCTCCGGGACGGCAACCAGGCCCTGATCGATCCCATGCCCCTGGAGGATAAGCTGGAGTTCTTCAAGCTCCTGGTGGACATCGGCTTCAAGGAGATAGAGGTGGGCTTCCCGGCCTCCTCGGACACGGAGTACAATTTCATCCGGGCACTGATTGAGAGGGACATGATTCCCGACGACGTGACCATACAGGTGCTGACCCAGGCCAGGGAGCATATCATCCGCAAGACCTTCGAGGCGGTGAAGGGGGCTCCCCACGCGGTGGTGCACCTCTATAATTCTACCTCCGTAGAACAGCGGGAGCAGGTCTTCAAAAAGGATAAAGCGGCTATCAAGCAGTTGGCCGTGGACGGCGCGAAGCTGTTAATGGAGATGGCGGAGGAGACGGACGGCAGCTTTACCTTCGAGTATAGCCCGGAGAGCTTCTCCCAGACCGAGCCGGAGTACGCCCTGGAGGTCTGCAACGCGGTGCTGGACGTATGGCAGCCGGACGCTGACCACAAGTCCATAATCAATCTGCCCAGCACGGTGCAGGTGGCCATGCCCCATGTCTTTGCCTGCCAGATAGAATATATGCACAAGCATCTGAAATACCGGGAGAACGTAGTTTTGAGCGTCCATCCCCACAATGACCGGGGCTGCGGCGTCAGCGACGCGGAGTTCGGCATCCTGGCCGGGGCGGACCGGGTGGAGGGGACGCTGTTCGGCAACGGAGAGCGCACGGGAAACGTGGACATCGTCACCGTGGCGGTGAACATGATGTGCCACGGCGTGGACAGCGGCCTGGACTTCTCCCATATCATGGAGGTGCGGGAGGCCTATGAGCGGTTCACGGGCATGAAAGTCCACGAGAGGGTGCCCTATGCGGGAGATCTGGTGTTCACGGCTTTCTCCGGTTCCCACCAGGATGCTATCAGCAAGGGCATGAACTGGCTGAAGGAGGGAAAGAGCGGGAACCGTTGGGACGTGCCCTATCTGCCCATCGACCCGAAGGACGTGGGGAGGGAGTACGAGTCCGATGTCATCCGAATCAACAGCGTCTCCGGCAAGGGCGGCGTGGCCTTTGTGCTGAAGCAGCAGTTCGGCTTCTCCCTGCCGGCGGCCATGAAGGAGGAAGTGGGGTATCTCATCAAGGGCGTGTCCGACAGACGGCATCAGGAGCTGCACCCCTCGGAGATTTACGCCATCTTCGAGGAGAACTACATCAATCTGCAGAACGTGTTCTCCATCCCCGAGTGCCATTTCCGGCAGGAGAAGGGCATCCAGGCGGAGGTGATCATAGAGCTGAACAGGGACAGGCGGCTCATCCGGGCAGGGGGCAACGGGCGTCTGGACGCGGTGAGCAATGCCATCAAGACCTACCTGGGCGTCAGCTACCAGCTGGCGGTGTATGAGGAGCATGCCATCTCCAAGGGCTCCAGCTCCAGGGCAGCGGCCTATGTGGCGATCCTGTGCGGTGGGAAGCACTACTGGGGCGTAGGCGTGGACGAGGACATCATCAAGGCCTCCATCGCGGCCCTGGCCTCCGCCGCCAACAAGCTGGCCGTGGAGCAGCACATCACCGAGGGACGGGAAGCACGGATTGTGGAGATCATCAGCTTCATCAAGAATGATTACATGAATGTAACATTAGACACCCTGTCCGAAGAGTTCCACCTCTCCAAGCCTTACCTGTCCAAGTACATCAAGGAGAAGGCGGGCATGACCTTCCAGGAGGCTGTGCGCAAGGAGCGCATGAAGAAGGCCAGGACGCTGCTGCGGGAGACGGATCAGACCGTGGAGACCGTGGCCGCGGAGGTGGGGTATGAGAACGTTGAGCACTTCAACCGCCTGTTCAAGAAGAATTACGGGCTGACGCCGGTGCAGTATCGGAAGCAGGAGGGATAGGAAGCAAAGCGGCCGCCCGCATGGACTGTCCGCGGGGGTAATCCCGAGGCTGAGAAGCGCCGCCCGCACCGGTTGCCAACGGCTGGCGGATATGGTAAGCTATAAGGGCATACCGGGAAAGGGGGCGGATTCATGGGCAACCGAAGAAGATTTCAGACCACAGGCATCTGCGTGCCCAGGCTTCACTACATGGTGGATGTCAGCAATGTCGTAGAGCAGATTGCAAGGGACTATGTGGAGAACGGAGAATATTTCACCATAAACCGAGCCAGGCAGTTCGGAAAGACGACTACTATGGAACAGCTGTGCGTCAGGCTGAAGCGGGATTACATTGTGCTGCCCATCAGCTTCGAGGCTGCGGACGACTGTTTTGTTTCCCTCTATGCCTTCGCCCGGGGACTTACGAATAAAGTGGAGGTGGCCCTGGAGGAAAATGAGGTCCCGGAGGAAGCGGCCGATATCTGGCGGGAGCCCATATCGGTAGAGCTCCCCCTGGATTCCCTGAACCGAAAGATCACGAGGTTCTGCAGGGCCTGTAAAAGGCCGGTGGTCCTGACGGTGGATGAGGTGGATAAAAGCGCGGACAATCAGATTTTCCTTTCTTTTCTGGGGCTGCTGCGGGAGAAGTACCTCGCCCAGGCGGCCGGCAGAGACCGGTCCTTCCGGTCGGTGATTTTAGCGGGAGTATATGATATCAAAAACCTCAAACTGAAATTCCGCAGCGGGGAGGAGCCGAAATACAATAGTCCGTGGAACATAGCGGCCGATTTTACGGTGGACATGAGCTTTTCCAGAGAGGGCATTGCCGGAATGCTTTCAGAGTATGAGAAGGATTGCCATACCGGAATGGATGTAGAGGGAATCGCAGATCTGATTTATTCTTATACGAAGGGGTATCCTTATCTGGTTTCCTATGTATGTAAATGCGTGGATGAGAAAATAGCCGGAAGCGAAGAGTTCCCCGCCCCCGGGGCTGCATGGACGAAAAACGGGATTCTGGCCGCGGTGAGGCAGTTGGTAAAGGGACCTAATATGCTGTATGACGATATGGTCAAGCATGTGGAGGAGTACCCTGAACTGCATGGGATGCTGGGAAATATTCTGTTCGGCGGGCAGGACTACCCTTACCATGAATATGACAGAAGTGTCAGTATCGGGAAAATGTTCGGGTTCATCGTGAACCGGAATGGCAGCGTGGCAGTGGCCAACCGGATTTTTGAGAGCCAGCTGTATGATTATTTCCTGGCGGAGGAGACCAGGGAAAACGACCTGCAGCGGGAGGGGCAGCCTGAAAAGTGCCAGTTTATCCACAACGGCCGGCTGGATATGGACCTGGTGATGCGCAAGTTCTATGAATATTACACGAGCCTGTACTCAAAAGAGGACGAGAAATTCGTTGAGAAGTACGGGCGGAAGATATTCCTGATGTACCTCAGGCCGATCATCAATGGCGTGGGCAACTATTATGTGGAGGATCAGAGCCGGACGAGGCTACGCTCCGACATCGTGGTGGATTACGGAGGGGAGCAGTATATCATTGAGTGTAAGAGCTGGCGCGGAGAGGCTTATCACCAGCGCGGAATGGAGCAACTGGGAGATTACCTGGAGGCCTATGGAGCCCGCAAGGGATACCTCCTGAGCTTCGATTTCAGCAAGAAGAAAAAAGCCGGGATAAAGGAAGCGGCTTGGGGCGGAAAGAGGATATTGGAGATAGTCGTCTGAGCGATGGCGCGGGCTGCCTTTTTGTGGCGGCCTGCGCCATTTTGCCACCGCAGCGGGGGCAACGGATCGGTTTCCGGTTTGCTATAATGTCTTTATAACAAATGTGAAGGAGGCATTGATATGAAAACATGGAAATTGGTATCCGGTATCCTGTCCACAGTCCTGTTCCTGGTGGTGGCTTTCCAGTCCTGCGCCGCCGGAGTGGCGGATGCCATTGCCGGGCTGGGCGGAACCGGCGGGGGCGCGGGGATTCTTGTGGGGATACTGATGCTGTCGGGCGGGATCGTGTCCATTTCCACGCGCGGCTCCCAGAAGAAAGGCGGGGACATCGCCCTGATTGTGCTGTACGGGCTTGCGGCCCTCATCGGCTTCGCGGGCTTTGGGATTTATAAGGATTTGATCGTATGGTCGATCTGGTGCCTTGTGTGCGCTGCTCTGGCATTCGTCTCCAGCAGGAAGAAGTAGGCGGACAAGGCATAAGAAAAGGGGACTGGCAGAGGCAGTCTCTTTTTTGACCACATATTTCCGGTCTGAATGGCGAAATTCAGAGCAAGACAGTGTCATACATCGTCAAAACCATGACAAAGAAGAAAAGGAGCAGGAAATCCACAATCGCGATGCCCAATATGCGCAGGGCCAGGTTCCGGCTCCGGCAAAGCGGGGTGCGGGCGTGTATGCCCCTGTAATCTGCCGAGAAGAAAGTGGCGCTTAAAAAGAACAGCAGGGAGAGGATGCGCTCCAGCTGCTGCCTGGGGCCGGATACGCCCTCCACCTCCATGGTCAGGCATGCCCAGAACATCATGGGATACCCGATTGCACCCAGGAGCATGAAGAGCACGTTCTGTCTGCGGAAGCCCGGCGGCAGGAAGGATTTCCAGCCATCCGCATCTGTCTGCCGCCGGGATTTCCGCTGCCAGCTTTCCAGGGCTTTCTGCACATCCGGTGCGGAGGAATACCGCTCTGAGCGCTCCATCATGATACATCTGCGTATGATGGAGGCCAGTGGGCCGGAGACCGTGCATTCGTGGGAAAGCTCTCCGGAGAGCAGCAGGTTCATGAGGATGCCCAGGGCATAGATGTCCGTCTGGGCGTCGGAGGCGCCGAAGCCGTATTGCTCCGGCGCGGCAAAGCCGGGCGTGCCCATGAGCACGGTATCCTTTGCCGAAGCGCCTCCGGCGCATTTTGCGGCATTGAAGTCGAGGAGCTTCAGGATGCCGTCTGAGGTGACGATGATGTTGGCCGGCTTTAAGTCGCGGTGGATGATAGGGGGATTGCAGCTGTGCAGGGAATGGAGGATGCCGCACAGCTGTACCATGTACTCCACGACCTGAGCCTCCGGCAGGGCCTTTTGGGCATCCAGGAGCTCCTGAAGACTGGTGCCGGGGATGTACTCCTCTATCAGGGTCAATACGGCATCCTCCTCCACGGCTTCGTAGATGCGGGGGATGCCGGGCAGGGGATGCTCCATGAGTTGCCGGAATACAGAAATGTTATATACGCTCAATAGTTTTTGGACATAAAACTTCCCGGTCTCCTGATGCTGGATCAGGCAGATGCCATGCTCCGGATTAATGTCGGCTACCTTTCTGTAATAGGACAGGGCAAGGGAATCTGCGAGCGTCATGGGAATCCTCCTTGGCAGAAGCTGTTTGATTTATTATAATCTGTCACAGGGAGGAGCGCAAGCCAAAGATACCAAAGGGTTGGAAAAAGCATAAAACATACTGCTATCAGGAGAAGGATAAAATGAACGACAAATCAACCGAGAAACTGGAAGATATCCTAAAGAACGCCTACACCTTCGAAGCCGGAAAATACCTGAAGGAGAACGAAGAAAGCCTCCTGCGGGAGGACAGGCCCTTCTGCGCCTACATAAAGGAACTGATCCGGGAGAAGAACCTGCGACAGCAGGACATCTTCATCCAGGCCGACATCCCGGAACGCTATGGCTACAAGCTCCTCTCCGGGGAGAAGCGCACCCGCCAAAGGGACGTGATACTGCGCATCTGCTATGCCGCGGAGCTGACGCTGGAGGAGACCCAGCACGCCCTGATGCTCTATGGCATGTCCCCGCTGTACGCAAGGATTCCCCGGGATGCCGTCCTGATGATAGCTTTCAACCGCCACGCCGGCAATATCCTGGACGTGAACGCCATGCTGAAGGAGCAGGGCATGGAGCTGCTGCGCACCAGCGGAGCACAGGAGTAAGACAAAAACACGAAAGTGAGGGAAGCAATATGGCTAAAGTATGCCCAAAGTGCGGGAGGGAGTTTGAGAACAGCCGTGTAAAATGTCCGATATGTAAAATCGATTTGGTCAGTGACGGAATCGACAACTCGGAATCCGCAAGGATGGAGAGGCTGGAAAGATTGCGGCAGCAGCAAGGGAGGGGACAGGGGGCACAGCCGAGGCAGACACGGACGGCAGCGCAGATAAGGCAGAATAGCGGAGGGACAACGGCGGCTCAAAGGAGCCTCCCGGCGGCTCCCATAAAGGATGGGCCGTCCGGCTTGAGCATCACAGCATTGGTGTTTTCATTGTTAGGGTGCTTTTCCGTGGTCGGGCTTGTGCTTGGGATTGTGGACCTGTGCATCAATAAGCACAGGAAGAAAGTCTGCTCTGTTCTTGCATTGGTGTTTTCAGGACTTTGGATAATCGGTATGGCGGCTTTTTTCGGAGGCAGCGATACCCCGAACAGACCAAAGATAGCGGGCAATAACAATTCTCCTAAGCAGTATTCGGTCGGAAATACAATTTCAGGAGATGATTGGAAGATCAAGTTGGAATCTGCGAAAATGTATGATGAGATAAGCGGGGAATATTATAATGATGTCCCGGCGGATGGGAAGAAATATCTTGTTCTGTTCTTTGAGGTAGAAAATGTTTCAAACAAGGACGATTATTTCAACTACCTCTTCCTGGAATCCTACTTGGATGGATACAGTACAAGCCCTGTCATAACAGTGAATGATTCAGAGGGATATGGAGAACTGGCAGGAGATGTCGCGGCGGGCAAGAAGATGAAAGGATGTCTGAAATATGAAGTCAGCCCAAGCTGGAGCGAACTGGAGGTTTCTTACAAGGAATGGATAGGGACTTCTGACAAAATCGCTACATTTGTCGTGACGCCAGATAAAGTGAGGTAAGGGTATCGATAAGAAATCGAATATCGGACAATATGGCGGCAAGCCTCTGCCGTTACCATGCTGCTGCAGGAGAAATGCAATGGACATGGATGAAAAACTCCGGGAACCCGCCCGCAGGCGGACTTCCCGGAGTTTCGCATACATGAATATCAGGCCCGGCCAGATTTTACATCTGCCCGTCCGCGGCTGACCCTGCCTGGTCGGGATCCACTGCCGTGTGCTCGCAGCTATTGTAGCGGAGCTGTAGGAACTGGGCGCGGTCCTTGTTGTAGAGCTTCTTCAGCTCATCGGAATAGCCCACCACCACCCAGGGAAGCGTGGCGTTGAAGTAGTTCAGCATATCCTGGGACACGGCCTCGTTGGCCACGGAGAAGGTAAGGCCCTTGGGAGCGGTCTCGCCGTACACCATCACATTGTAGGTGGTGCCGGTCTTGACGCCGTTGGTGCGGTGGGTCACGGTATTCTGGTAAGCCCACATCATCTTGTTGTTGGGAATCGCCCTGGGGACGGAGCCCGACATATAGTAGGTCATCAGCTTGCCCACCCGCAGCGTGCCCTTCTTGTCGAAGAACTTGGCGTTCCTGAAATCGGATTCGACAGAGCTTTCCGTGAAGCCCGCGTCCGCGATGTCCTTGTGGAGCTTCTTCAGGGAGCCGCCGCTGGCCGCGCTGGCGATCCGGATGATGCCGTAGATCAGGAGGACGACGCCCGCCACGAACAGCACTACGTAGATCATGGTGGCGGGCTGCCAGATGTAATCAATGTAATAAGGAAGCGTCTCCGCCTCGATATCTTCATCCGTCCAATCGACATCCTTGAAGAAATCCTTGAAATAATACATCTCTTCGCTGTCCAGCTTCTTGATTTTGCCGTAGAAGGTCATGGGAGTGGTCTCGCGGCCCTCCGCGGTGGCCATTGCCATGGCATCCAATTCGCTTCCGTATCTGGCGGGAACCTTGATGGACAGGAAGCGGTCGTCCATAGCCTCGCCGTCCCTGGTCAGGATGATGTAATAGTAATCTGTGGTAGTGGTGGCATGGGTCTTGGTGTTCTCGGAATACGCTTTCAGATAGCAGCCGAAATTGTAGGCCAAATCGATTTTTACCACTTGATCTCTGATCTCCTCCGGCGCCAGGCTTGCGAAATCCGTATAGCCTGTGACCACCTGGAGCGCGTCCATGGCATTCCACCCCGCCAGCCCCAGACCTGCCAGGATCAGGATGATGGACCAGGCGAGAGTGCTCTTCAATGCCCGTTTCTTCAACTCTTCAAACATGTTTTTTCCCTCCGAATTATTTATAAAAATATGTAAAAAAAGTTATCTCCATTCTATCACCAGCATTTTGAAACCGCAAGATGCAGCTTATATAATTTTTTATAAAAAATAAAGACAAATTTTACACTATCGGGAGGCGCCTTAGACGGAAAGGCCCACAGTTCCTCAAATAGCTTGAAAAAGCCGTGGAATCTGCTATAATGGGAAGGATGATGGAAAGCGGCTCTGGGAATCCGTAAGGAGAAGCGGAAAATAACAGGAAAGGGAGAGGAAACGGAATGAAATTCAAGGATATGCCATATGAGCGCGTGGACTTTGAGCAGGTGGAGCAGGAGATGAGGGCCCTGATGGAGGCCTTCGACAGCGCGAAGGACGGCGAGGAGCAGTTCGCGGTGCATCAGAAATATTATGCCCTGACGGACAGGGTGGGCACCCAGATGACCATCGCCCACATCCGCTACGACGCGGACACCACGGACGAATTCTACAGCGCGGAGCATGATTACTACAATGAGAAATCCCCCATCTACCACAATCTGGCCCTGGAGTATGAGAAGAAGCTCTACGCCTCCCCTTACCGGGACAAGCTGGTGGAGAAGATCGGCCCCGTGGCCTTCAAGAACATGGAGATCGCCCAGAAGGCCATGGACGAGCGGCTGATTCCCCTGATGCAGGAGGAGAACAATCTCACCACCGAGTACAGCAAGCTGATCGCGGGCGCCAAGATTCCCTTTGACGGGCAGGAATTGAACTTGTCCCTGCTGCGCCCCTACACGGTGCACCAGGACAGGAGCGTGCGCGCCGCCGCCTGGAAGGCCCAGAGCGAATTCTTCGCCGCCAACGCCCAGACCCTGGACGAGATTTACGACAAGCTGGTGAAGAACCGCACCGCCCAGGCCAGGGCGCTGGGGTACGACAATTACCTGGAGCTGGGGTACTACCGCATGTGCCGCAACTGCTACGGGCGTGAGGAAGTGGAGAACTTCCGGAAGCAGGTGAAGGAGGATTTCGTGCCCTTCGCCGAGAAGCTCCACGACCGCAGGAGGCAGCGCCTGGGCCTGGAGAAGCTCAGCTGCATCGACACGGCCGTCTACTTTAAGGAAGGCAATCCCGCGCCCCTGGGCACGCCCCAGGAGATCCTGGAGGCCGGGCGGAAGATGTACGGCGAGCTCTCCCCGGAGACAAGGGAATTCTACGATTTCATGATGGAAAATGAACTGTTCGACGTGCTTGGGCGCAAGACCAAGCGGGCCGGGGGCTACATGACCTATATGCCTGTGTACCAGGCTCCCTTCGTGTTCGCCAATTTCAACGGCACCAGCGGGGACGTGGACGTGATCACCCACGAGTGCGGCCACGCGTTCCAGGGGTGGCTCTCCGGCAAGGATCCGATCAGGGAACACTCCGACATCACCATGGAGACCGCGGAGATTCACTCCATGTCCATGGAGTTCTTCGCCCAGGAATGGATGCCCCTGTTCTTCGGGGAGCGGGCCCGGGACTATATCGAGATGCACTTGGAGGACGCGGCGGCCTTCATCCCCTACGGCTGCATGGTGGACGAATTCCAGCACATCGCCTACGGGAACCCGGACATGACCCCGGCCCAGCGCCACGAAGCCTGGCTTGCGCTGGAGCGGCAGTACAGGCCCCACCAGGACTACGGCGACGATCCCTTCTTCGGGAAGGGCGGCTTCTGGCAGAGGCAGCAGCATATCTACACCTCCCCTCTGTACTACATCGACTACAGCCTGGCCCAGAGCTGCGCGCTGCAGTACAAGGTGAAGATGGATGCGGATTTTGAGGGGGCCTGGGCCAGCTATCTGAAGCTTTGCAGGCTCTCCGCCAGCGATTTCTTCACGAATATGGTAAAGGAAGTGGGCCTGGACAGCCCCTTTGAGGCCGGCTGCATGAAAAATATCGTGGAAAAGCTTGAAAAATATGTGAAATAGCTTTTCGGACGCGCGAAATCATGGTAAAATAAGTCGGTATCGGCGGCAAGGGCTGATATGCGATACGGGACCGGACGGAAACCGGGAAGGAACCGGACAGGAACTGGAACGGACAGGAACTGGAACCGGACAGGAACTGGAAATAAGAAAGGAGACATTCGGCATGTCCAAGAAAGAGACACAGAATGCAGATCAGACACCGGAAAAGGTGATGACGAAATATGATTTGAAGATGCAGCGGAGAAAGGAGGAGAAGGAAAGGGCGGAGAAGAGCAGGCGCAGGGACAATATCCTGGGCATCGTGATCGTGGCGGCGCTTGTGTGCCTGGTGGCGTCCTTCCCCATCCGCAACTACCTCACGGTGCACGGCAGCTACGTGAAGGTGAACGGAGAGGACGTATCCAAGGTGGAGTTCGACTACAATTACAATGTGGCGGTGAGCAATTACCTGAGCCAGTACGCCTATTACCTGTACATGATGGGCATAGACCCCACCAGCGACTTCACCTCCCAGATGTATTCCGATACCCTGACCTGGGGAGACTATTTCCAGCAGATGGCCGTGGAGAACATGATCAGGAACAAGAGCCTGCTGGCGGCGGCAAAGGCGGAGGGCTTCGCCTACGATACCGCCGAGGATTACGCCATGTACAGGGAGTCCCTGGAGAAAGCGGCTTCCGAGAACAACGCCACGGCGAAGAGCTACCTGAAGGAGCTGTACGGCCCCTATGCCACGGAGTCCAGGCTGAAGCCCTATGTGGAGGAGACTCTGTACCTGGCGGGGTATTATGACGAGCTGTCCGAGCGCCAGACCCCTTCCATGGAGGATATCCAGGCCTATTATGAAGAGAACAAGGCCAGTTATGATTCCGTGGACTATTATCTGATGACCGTGGACGCGGAGCTGCCCACCGAGCCCACAGAGCTGGCGGATCCCGTGGAGGAGACCGAGGGCGAAGAGGAGGCCGGGGCAGAGAACGGCGCCGAGGGCGGGGAGGAGCAGGCCTACCAGCCCTCTGAGGCGGAGATAGAGGCGGCCATGGCGGAGGCCAAGGAGAAGGCCGACGGGGCAGTGGACACCGTGAAGGCAGACGGCGAGCTGCAGGAGAACGTGAAGAAGAGCGCCGCCACCTATCTGCTCCAGGACTGGCTGTTCGACGAGGAGAGGAAGGCCGGGGACTCCACGGTGATCGAGGACTCCACCGGGCACCGCTATTATGTGGTGGAATTCGCAGGCCGTTATCTGGACGAGGTGCTCTCCTCGGATATCCGGGTGGTGGTGACGGACGCGGAGAACGGACAGGCCATCCTGGACGAGTGGAGCGCGGGGGCTGCCACGGAGGAGAGCTTCGCGGAGCTGTGCGACAAGTACAACGACCCCGCCGTGACGGTGACGGAGGGCGGCCTGCTGGAGGCTGTGACATCCTCCTCCGTGCCGGCCGACATCAATGCCTGGATCCGTGACGAGGCCAGGGCTGTAGGTGACACGGCTGTCATTTCTCCGGAAGGGGAGGAGAACACCTTTGTGGTGTACTACAGCGGGACCAATGAGGCGGAGTGGATCCTGAGCATCCGCCAGACATTGATCGGCCAGCGGATGAACGAGTATGTGGAGGAGCTGACGGCCGACGGCAAGGTGGAGGATCCCAAGGGGAACCTGCGCTACCTGAAGGTGCAGGCGGAGGCGGAAGCCGCTGCCCAGGAATCCTCTGCGGCTGCCGAAGGGGAGGGCTCCTCAGAGGACGCAGGCTCTGAGGAAGGCTCCGAGGCCTCCGGCGATGCTGGGGAATCCTCAGAGGCCGCAGGCGCATCAGAAGAGACAGGAAGCCAGGAAGGCTCCGAAGCCTCCGACGGCGCTGAGGGCTCCTCAGAGGACGCAGGTTCTGAGGAAAGCTCCGAAGCCTCCGACGGCGCTGGGGAATCCTCAGAGGACACAGGCGCTGAAGAAGGCTCCGAAGCCTCCGATGGCGCTGAGGGCTCCTCAGAGGACGCAGGCTCTGAGGAAGGCTCCGAGGCCTCCGGCGATG